>JAIXWP010000081.1 GCA_027491215.1 Flavobacteriales bacterium
AATTGAACCTTCCAAAGGACCAGTAACCTTTATTTCAGAACACCCAAAAAGTAAACTAGGTGTTGCCACTTTGTTGCATCATCCTACAGTATATGTTCGATTCAACAAGAAGTTCAAACAAGCACAACACAAGATGGATGAAAGCATCCAGCTACGCGAATTCATCGCGGTTAAAGGCTTGAAAGCTATAGGTAATAAATTAACCAGCCTACCAATCCTCAGCGTAGACCTCTTGGAACCTGACGAGCAGCGTGAAAACGAATCAGAAAATTTGCTCCAAGAAATGCTTAAAGCAAAGCGACCTGCTAAAATTCAAATTGATAGACCAGATGCCTCAATAGGAATGGAGTCTGAAATCGAGTTGAAAAAGAGCGGATTAACAGGTACAGGAAAGCAGGAAAGTCTCTTTTAAGATAAAAGAAGTATATTTGTATTTAGCTAATAACAACTAAGCTAAATGCAAAAATACTTCTTTTCAATTGCTCTAATTTGTTCGAGCATGCTTGTAAGTGCCCAAAAAGATAGCACTTTCTTTGAAATTGGGATGAACGTCGTTCCAGTTATCAAGAACATTCAAAAAACTGAAAGCAAGTTTGTCACCTCGCCATACTTATTAACCCTAGAAAAAAGCTTCGGTAAAGTTGGACTTCGTGTTGGTGCTGGATATGATTCTGATTCTCGCACAGAATTAGCTGATCCAAGCAACGGAAACACAAACTTCGATAATGACACGAGTTCAATGGACCTGCGCTTCGGTATTGTTTTTTATAAAAACTTCAATGAAAAATGGTCCTTAAAGTATGGAGTAGATGCTTTGATCTCAAATCAGTCAAGATCGAGCAACACATTCTTTATTGATCAAACTGGTAATGAAAATGAGACTTTAACCTCTTTGGATTCAAAAGGCTTCGGAATTTCTCCATTTCTTTTTGCCCAATATCACGTTTCTAAAAACTTTAGCCTAGGCACAGAAATAGGTTTCAAATACATAGGATATACCTCTGTAGAAAAAGACGAAAATTCTGAGTTCCCAGAATTCAATACAGAAACAAATCGTGAATCAACGGTGTTATCAATTGTTCCCCCAACGTCTTTATTTTTAATAGTAAGATTCTAAATAATAACTAGCATGAGAAGATCTCACCTAACGATCATCACCCTATGCTCATTTATTGTTTTGGTATTTGCATGCCAAAAAGATACTCCGCGCCCAGAGGAACGTGTTCTGAGCCTTCCGGAAAATGTTTACCGATATGACTCTCTTAACGGTCAAGTCAGCTTCGATCCTTTTGAAGGATTTCAAGTAAACAATCATAAGGCAACACTTGGAAGGGTGCTTTTTTATGAAACACAGTTATCCATCAATAATCGAATTAGCTGCGGAACATGTCACAAGCAAGCATATGGTTTTGCTGATAATGTTCAAAAAAGCCTCGGTTTTATGGACATACCTACCGATCGCAATTCGCCAGCAATTTTGAATGCGGGTCTTCAGGAAGCATTTTTCCATGATTTAAGAGAGCCGATTCTAGACAATATGGTCCTTCAACCAATCGCTCACGAAGTGGAAATGGGCTTGGAAGACCCCGATTATATGGCAGCTAAAATTGCTAAAATCCCATATTATCAAGAGCTATTTTCAAATGCATTTGGGGATTCTTTTATTTCCAGAGAAAGAATTAGCGAAGCGCTCGTTCACTTCATAAGAGCAATGATCAGCGTAAACTCTAAGTTCGATATTGGAAAAGAAACAAATTTTGTAAACTTCACGGAAGAAGAATTGGTAGGAAAGGAGCTTTATTTCCACGGCCTACCTTGCTCATCTTGTCATGGGGGAAACAATCTCAATGGCGGTTCAAGCGCTGCCGAAAACATCGGACTCGACAGATGGTATTCAGATCGAGGTACAATGGACATTGATCCAGTATCTCTGGACTCCATGAACGGTTGGTTCAAAGTTCCATCACTTAGAAATATCGCGGTTACTGGTCCATACATGCACGATGGGCGTTTTCGGACACTCGAGGAAGTTGTAGAGTTTTACAACAGTGGCATTCAACATCATCCACAATTGTCATTCATGCTTCGTAAGAATACGAATGGCGGATTTTTCTTTCTAGGAGAAGATCCACAGGACACATATATGAACGAGTTAACCAATATTCAGCCGCTCAGAATGCACATGAGTGAAACTGAAAAGAGGGCATTGGTGGCGTTCATGAAGACATTTACTGATGAGAATTTCCTTCGCGACGAGAGATTCAGCGATCCATTTCAGTAGAAACGTTTAAGCCAAAGCTAATCCGCAAGCGAATTGATTACCAAGAAGTTACTTTCTTACTCTTTATCATAATTTACATTATGTAAAGTAAAATAATCCATTAAAAGGCCGAGATATACCCGACCTTTTAATTCCTATTACTTAGCTAATAAAGCTTTCATTCTCTCATAGTCTTCTGTTCTACCTGCCTTCAAGTAAGCATCTTTCAAGGCTGTAAACAACTGTCTCTCTTCTGAAGTTCCTTTTACATTCTCAGGAATATTCGAATTTGCAACTTCCAATTGCTCAACAGCTTTTGTAAACAATTTGGTAGCTTCAGCTACACACTCATTATACTTTGCCGTTTCTCTTGGCGGAATTTCATTGCATATAATATCACGATCTAATCCCTGGTTGAAATACAACGCTCCCAAATTAAACAAGACATCATAATTCTTTGGGTTGATTGTCAAGGCTTTCTTATAAGCTTCTTCTTCATCAGACTTTTTACCGAGCTTATCGTAAGTGATACCCAATACATACCAGAACATTTCATTGTTTGGATCTGCTTTCGTTAATGAAATCAAAAGTTCCTCAGCCTTTGCATATTCTTCGTCCGTGAGATAGATATTCACCTCAGCTCTAAGAAGCTCACTATCATTAGGATACTTAGCTCTTGCATCAGCCAAAACCTGCTTAGCTTTTGGTTTGTCACCAGCTTTTAAGTGGATTTCAGAGATATAGCGATAAACATCTGGCACATTATAGCCATATTCAGCGCACTTGGTATAACCAGCCATTGCCTCTGCAGTTTTACCACATTGGTCATTACACAAAGCAGTATTAAAAATCATAGAAGTATCGAGAACTCCGAATTTTGCAGAAATCTCACCTATTGAACCATAAGTTGAAGCAGCGCCACAGAAGTCCTTGTTATCCAAGTACTTATTAGACTCCAAAAAAAGTAATTCCTGAATTTTTCCAAGCGCTGACTGTACCTCTGCCTTGTAATCACCATACTTATCGAGCTCCAAGTTTTTAAAATAACTTTCTTTAGCTAAAGTCAATGCATTTGGAAACTCGGCCAAAAGCGCTGGGTTGTTCGCAATGTTTAAGTAGATCTCACCACGATATCTCCAGGTCTTTTCTTTTCCTGTAGCTTTTGGATCTTTCAAAGCCTCTTCGATATAGCCTGCTGCTGCTTTGAAATCACCGCTCTTATTTGCATTAAACGCATTGGTCACAGAAACCTGCGCGAAAGCTGTTGTTGCTCCAAAGAATGCAATAGAGAGAAAAACTGTTTTTTTCATATTTCTATTAATTAATTGTTCAAATGTAAAAGGGACGCCAGCGTTTTCCAACTTCCCTGCCAAAGTTAGGTAAATAAAAAAACCGCATTCATGATTATGATGCGGTTTTTGAATTATTCCATAAAAATAATACTAATTCTATTGCTTATTCTTCTGAAGAAGTTGCTTCTGATTCTGAACTACCTTCTGCTGGCATTGTGCCATCGTTTAGCGGTTCAGCGCCTTCAACTGTCTCTTCTTCATCATCTTTCATCCCTGAACAAACAGCGGCAATTTCATCATTACATCGCAAGTTGATGAGCTTTACCCCTTGAGTTGCTCTTCCCATCACCCTCAAGTCCTCAACGCGCAATCTGATAGCAATTCCAGACTTATTGATAATCATGAAATCATGATCTTCGTCTACCCCAAGAATGGAGATCAAATTACCCGTCTTGTCAGTTACATTGATGGTTTTCACACCTTTACCTCCGCGGTTGGTTACACGGTAGTCGTCTAAAGATGATCTCTTACCAAAGCCTTTCTCAGATACTACTAAGATATCTTGTTCTGGATTGCTTACGCAAACCATTCCGATAACCTGATCATTTTCAGAACCTAAGGTCACACCTTTCACCCCTTGAGCTGTTCTACCCACAGCGCGAACAGTGCTTTCATGGAAGCGAATTGCTTTTCCTTCTTTCAAGCCCATGATGATTTCGCAATTACCATTGGTCAAGCGTGCTTCTAATAATTCATCGCCATCCACAATAGTTATAGCGTTGATACCATTAGAACGAGGACGGCTATAAGCTTCGAGAGAAGTCTTCTTGATTAGACCTTGACGGGTACAAAGAATAACGAAATTGTTATTTACGTATTCCTCATTCATCAAATCCTTCGTCGGGATGTAAGCCAAAACTTTGTCATCTTGTTCGATATTGATCAAGTTTTGGATTGCTCTTCCCTTTGAAGTTTTAGTTCCTTCAGGAACCTCGAACACTCTCATCCAGAAGCATCTACCCTTCTTAGTGAAGATCAATAACCAATCGTGATTGGTTGCTGTAAAGATGTGCTCAACGAAGTCCTCTTGACGAGCTGTTGTTCCTTTCGAACCTACACCTCCGCGAGATTGTGAGCGATATTCTGTAAGGTTTGTTCTCTTAATATATCCGGCGTGAGTAATGGTAATTACCACATTATCATCTGGAATCATATCCTCAATGCTCAAGTCAGCAGAAGAATACTCAATCTGCGAGCGACGTTGATCACCGAATTTTTCTATTAAATATCTAAGTTCATCTTTGATGATGCCCTTTCTAAGGTCTTCACTAGCAAGGATTTCACGCAATTTATTGATCAACTCCATCAATTGCGCATACTCTTCCTTGATTTTATCACGCTCAAGACCTGTAAGTCTCTGAAGACGCATATCAAGAATTGCACGAGACTGAATATCAGAGAGGGCGAATTTAGTCATCAACCCTTCGCGAGCTTCCTCAGGAGTCTGAGAACCACGAATCAATGCAATTACCTCATCCAAATGATCGAGGGCGATCAACAGCCCTTCTAAGATGTGGGCTCTTTCTTCAGCTTTACGAAGTTCGTATTGCGTGCGGCGAGTCACCACTTCCATGCGGTGAAGTACATAACTCGAGATGATATCCTTCAAGTTTAACACGAGAGGACGACCACCTACCAAAGCGATGTTATTAACTGAGAATGAAGTCTGTAAAGCGGTGTGCTTATACAAATTATTTAACACAACATTCGGTATGGCATCGCGCTTTAATTCATAAACAACACGAACACCATTTCTATCTGATTCATCTCTGATCTCATAAATTCCTTCAATCTTGCCTTCTTGACAAAGGTCCCAAGTCTTTTTAACCATATCGGCCTTATTGACTTGGTAAGGAATTTCTTCTACGATGATACAATCTCTGTTATCAGCTTCTTCGAATCTAGTCTTAGCTCTGATCACAATTCGACCACGACCTGTTTCATAAGCCGATTTCACACCATCGACTCCATGGATAACACCACCTGTTGGGAAATCTGGGGCCTTGATGTAATTCATCAAACCCTCAATTGTGATTTCCTCATCCTCTATGTAAGCGATGATTCCTTCGCAAACTTCTACAATGTTGTGAGGAGGCATGTTGGTAGCCATACCAACCGCGATTCCAGAAACACCGTTTAATAAAAGGTTTGGAACTTTTGCTGGAAGAACTTTTGGTTCTTCTAGCGAATCATCGAAGTTTGGCTGAAAATCAACAGTTTCTTTATCGAGGTCTTCAAGAAGCTCTTCTGCGATTTTTCTAAGACGTGCTTCAGTGTAACGCATCGCTGCAGCGCTGTCGCCGTCCATACTTCCGTAGTTACCTTGGCCATCAACCATTGGGTATCTCAACGACCAATCTTGAGCCATACGTACCATGGTTTCGTAAACGGCGCTGTCACCATGTGGGTGAAACTTACCGAGTACCTCTCCTACAATACGAGCTGATTTTTTATGAGGTCTATTTGAAAGTACACCCAACTCGAGCATACCAAAGAGAACACGTCTGTGTACGGGCTTTAATCCGTCTCTTACATCTGGAAGTGCTCTGCTCACAATAACAGACATCGAATAATCGATGTAAGCTGTTTTCATCTCATCTTCGATGTTGATGCGAATAATCCTGTCTTCTGCCATTTCGTCTATTTTTAAAATTGCGCACGGATTTTGAAACTACGCGGCCCGCGAAAGTACGATTTTGATAGGGTTTTACTTGTATAACAATGGTGGTTTTTTATTCACATTCCCACAACATCGTGTGAATAATTAACGATTAAAAAATGATGTATTTGGAATCGTCCAAATACATTTGGAAAGTCGGTAGAAATGCTGTTTCATTGTATAATCTATCAACGCGCAACTTTTTCGCATAAAAAGTGGTTGAACTAATTAGAAAAGACGGAGTTTTTATGAGTATGGAAGCAAAATTTTCACCTCAGGTAAAGGATGTAATTACCTACAGTCGCGAGGAAGCACTTCGTTTGGGACATAGCTACATTGGAGTGGAGCACTTGTTATTAGGGCTCATCCGTGAAGGCGAAAGTGTTGCAGTAAAAGTGCTTTTAAGCCTTGATGTAGACTTGAGCAAGCTGAGAAAGGTGATCGAAAGTTCGATCAAATCGACTGCTTCTCAACCTACAGTGAAGCCTGCTGCCTCTGGAATGATTCCACTGGTGAAGCAAGCTGAGCGTATTTTGAAAATAACCTATTTGGAAGCAAAGACTTTCAAAGCCACGTTGGTTGGCACAGAACATTTACTACTATCCATCCTAAAGGACCAAGATAACGTAGCAACAAGAGCTTTGAAGAGCTTCAGTGTAGATTACCAAATCGTAAGAGATGAACTAGAAAACATGTCTGGTCTCTTGAGCGAGCGTGATCTTCCTAAGGCTGAATTGCCATCACAAGATGATGATGACGATGATAGAGCATTTGGCGGCGGATCTGGAGGTGCTTCAGGTGGCGGTGGCGCTAAAAAACCTGGAGAAAGCAAAAGCAAAACTCCTGTTCTCGACAATTTTGGTCGCGATCTAACCAAACTAGCTGAGGAAGGAAAGCTTGATCCAATCGTCGGTAGAGAAAAGGAAATCGAACGTGTTTCTCAGATTTTATCAAGAAGAAAAAAGAACAATCCAATTTTGATTGGTGAGCCAGGTGTGGGTAAATCAGCTATTGCTGAAGGTCTCGCTCTTCGCATCATTCAGAAGAAAGTATCTCGCGTTCTATTCAATAAGAGAATCGTTACACTCGATATCGCTTCTTTGGTTGCTGGTACAAAATACCGCGGTCAATTTGAAGAGCGAATGAAGGCTGTAATGAATGAATTGGAAAAGTCTCCGGATGTGATCTTGTTCATCGATGAAATCCATACTATCGTTGGTGCCGGCGGTGCGAGCGGCTCTTTGGATGCTTCGAATATGTTCAAGCCTGCGTTAGCAAGAGGCGAAATTCAATGTGTGGGTGCTACTACACTTGATGAGTATCGTCAGTATATTGAGAAAGACGGTGCTTTGGAACGTCGTTTCCAAAAAGTAATCGTCGATCCGACTACAGTTGACGAAACCATACAAATCCTTCACAATATCAAGGATAAGTACGAGGAACACCACAGTGTAACTTATACTCCAGAGGCTATAGAGTCTTGTGTTAAACTCACCGCTCGATACATTACAGATCGTCACCTTCCAGATAAAGCTATCGACGCTTTAGATGAAGTAGGGTCTCGTGTTCACTTGAATAATATTAATGTTCCTAAAGAAATCATCGATATCGAAAAGAGCATCGAGGATATTAAGGAAGAGAAAAATCAAGTGGTGCGCTCTCAGAAATATGAAGAAGCTGCAAAGCTTCGTGATAAAGAGCGTCAACTACAGGAGCGCTTGGAAGAAGCGAAGCGCAAATGGGAAGAAGATACCAAGACACATCGTGTAACAGTTACCGAAGCTAACGTGGAGGAAGTTGTTGCAATGATGACTGGCATTCCAGTAACACGTGTTGCTGAAAAAGAAAGTGGCCGTCTTGCAAAGATGGATCAAGAGTTAGAAGGAAAAGTAATCGGACAAGACAATGCGATTAAGAAAGTGGTGAAAGCCATCAAACGTAATCGCGCAGGATTGAAAGATCCTAATCGTCCAATTGGTTCTTTTATATTCTTAGGCCCAACGGGTGTTGGTAAAACACAATTGGCAAAAGAACTTGCAAAGTACCTATTCGATTCAGAAGAAGCTCTTATCAGAATTGACATGAGCGAATACATGGAGAAATTCGCTGTTAGCCGCTTGGTTGGAGCGCCTCCCGGATATGTTGGATATGAAGAAGGAGGACAATTAACTGAGAAAGTTCGTCGTCGCCCATACTCTATCATTCTTTTGGATGAAATTGAAAAAGCTCACCCAGATGTATTCAATCTACTGCTACAAGCTTTAGATGATGGTCAAATGACAGATAGTCTTGGTCGTAAAATCGACTTCAAGAATGCTATCATTATCATGACATCTAACATCGGAGCTCGTCAATTACAGGACTTTGGAACAGGTGTTGGATTTGGAACTTCATCAAGAAATTCTCAAGAAGAAGCCGATAAGAAAGGTGTTATAGAAAATGCTTTGAAAAAAGCGTTCGCTCCTGAATTCCTCAACCGTATAGATGATCTTATCGTTTTCAATGCGTTGAAGAAAGAAGACATTCATCAAATTATCGATATCGAATTAGCGAAATTATTCCATCGCGTTACTGATCTTGGTTACAATATCAAGTTGACAGATGAAGCAAAAGACTATATCGCCGATAAAGGATATGACGAAAAATTTGGTGCTCGTCCTCTGAAAAGAGCCATACAGAAGTACTTGGAAGATCCTATTGCTGAAGAAATAATCAGCAGTAACATCAAGACAGGTGAAACGCTTCTAGTTGATTTCAATAAAGAAACAGAAGAAATCACCATGAAGGTTGAAAAATCAAAACCTTCTAAGAAAGAAGAAAAGACGAAAGACTCCGGAACGGAAGAATAATAAAAATCCCCTTGTCAGTGACAAGGGGATTTTTTTTTACTTCTTATATCCTTCGATTAGAATATTCAATATTTCTATTGCAGCTGAGGGGATCTTGGTGCCAGGTCCAAATATTCCCACACACCCAGAATCATAAAGGAAATCATAGTCTTGTTCAGGAATGACTCCTCCCGCAACAACAAGAATATCTTCTCTGTTTACTTTCGATAATTCTGAGATTAATTCTGGAACCAAAGTTTTATGACCTGCAGCAAGTGAGGATGCACCAACAATGTGTACATCATTTTCAATTGCTTGTTTAGCCACCTCTTCAGGAGTTTGGAATAATGGTCCAATATCCACATCAAAGCCCATGTCTGCAAAGCTTGTCGCAATTACTTTTGCTCCTCTATCATGTCCGTCTTGCCCCATTTTTGCGATCATAATTCTAGGGCGGCGGCCTGCAATACCTGCAAATTCGTCAGCCAATTGTCTGGCTTCTTTAAAGTCTTTGTCCATGCTTGATTCAGATGAATAAACGCCGCTTACGCTTCTAATTTGTGCTTTGTATCTTCCAAAAACTGATTCAAGAGCTGAAGATATTTCGCCGAGACTAGCTCTCTTTCTCGCAGCATCAATCGCCAATTCTAGTAGGTTACCACTCCCCGATTTTGCGGCTTCTGTGATTGCTTCTAATGCCTTCAGGGCAGCAGTTTCATCACGTTCACCTTTTAATTTTTGAAGACGTGTGATTTGTGAATCACGCACTGCAGAATTATCAACTTCAAGAATATCCATCTTGGTTTGATCATCCACCTCAAATAAATTAACACCAATAATTTTATCCTTTCCACTATCAATGCGGGCTTGTTTTCTTGCTGCTGCTTCTTCAATTCTCAATTTTGGAAGTCCTGCTTCAATAGCTTTAGTCATTCCTCCCATCTCTTCTACTTCTTGAATCAACGCCCATGCCTTCGCTGCTATTTCTTCAGTAAGTTTTTCTACATACTTAGAACCTGCCCATGGATCAATAGCTTTTGTAGTGTGAGTTTCCTCTTGAATATAAATCTGGGTATTACGAGCAATCCGCGCGGAAAAGTCGGTTGGCAGTGCTATTGCCTCGTCCAATGCATTGGTGTGTAAACTCTGTGTGCCTCCGAAAGTAGCAGCCATCGCTTCAATACATGTTCGAGCTACGTTATTGAAAGGATCTTGTTTTGTCAGGCTCCAACCACTTGTCTGACAATGTGTTCTGAGTGCCAGAGATTTAGAATTTTTTGGATTAAAGCTTTTTAGAAGCTTCGCCCATATCATCCGAGCTGCGCGCATCTTAGCGATTTCCTCAAAATGATTCATCCCGATCGCCCAGAAAAATGAAAGTCTAGGTGCAAACTCATCCACGTTCATTCCAGCCTTGATACCTGCTCTAACGTATTCAAGCCCATCTGCTAGAGTATATGCAAGTTCTTGCTCAAGTGTTGCACCTGCTTCTTGCATATGATATCCGCTAATGGATATGGGATTAAATTTGGGCATGTGCTTCGAAGTGTATTCGAAAATATCACTCACGATTTTCATACTTGGAGTTGGTGGATAGATATAGGTATTTCTAACCATGAACTCCTTCAGAATATCATTTTGTATGGTTCCACTCAATTTATCTTGAGAAACCCCTTGTTCCTCAGCTGCAACAATGTAGAATGCTAGAATGGGAATGACTGCTCCATTCATGGTCATCGATACTGACATCTCTCCCAATGGAATTTCATCAAAGAGAATTTTCATATCTAAGATGCTATCGATCGCCACCCCTGCCTTTCCAACATCTCCTTTCACTCGCGGATGATCTGAATCGTAGCCTCTATGGGTTGCCAAATCAAATGCAACGCTAAGTCCTTTCTGACCTGCTGCAAGATTTCTCTTGTAGAAAGCATTTGATTCTTCAGCAGTACTGAATCCGGCATACTGACGAATAGTCCAAGGACGGATGCTATACATACTTGCGTAAGGCCCCCTTAGAAATGGTGCAATACCTGCATCAAAGTATTCGTGAGCAAATGCCGACTTGCTTTCGGATGCAGCGTTCGAGAGTGGCCTATTAGAAAAGTCTATTCTACTCATTTTTTATCCTCCATCTCTTTTTCAATGATAAAAGATAAACGCTCCTGCACTCCTTCGCTGAGTACCTTCGAATCAATTATCTCCTTCTTATTGGGATATTTATTTACACCAAGAATTGGAATTTCTCCCGATTTGACTTTTTCGATTTGACTATTCCTAAACTCCATCATTTTTGAATTAAAGAGTTCCCAAGCCTGCGAAATTCCTCCATTGCTCTCTAATTCTTGAAAAAGTCCCCAAGCATTCGAGCATAAAGAATCGATCAGCTGCTCGATATAATAAGCACCATCTGTAGCATTAGACAACTCTGATAAATAGCTTTCCTCTCTGAGAAGATGTAGAATATTGGATGCCCATCTATTGCTTTCAGAAGATGGATGATTACTGAATTGATCAAAAGCGAGCGGGACAACAGTGTCAACGTCACCTACAATTGCGCTCATCGCTTGAGTTGTAGAACGTAGCATATTGTTATGTTGATCGGCTGCTGCTTGAAGATAGAGACTGCCGAAACCGTCGATTTTAGTATTGACGCTACACTCATGTACCGGTTGGTAAGCGTTCACTACTTCACTCCATAAAAATCGGAAAGCCTTGTATTTGGCTATTTCTGGAAAATATGAAGAAGACGTTGCAAACTGAAATCTCACCATTGCTGATGCCTTATCGATGGTAGTGCTTGCTTCAGAAATAATTCGGTGAAGCGTTTCATTTCCCTCTGCTAGTGCGTACCCGAGAGACTGAATAATCGATCCCCCTTTATTATGAATCTTGTCTGCATGCACAGTGAATACTTGCCACTTTCCTGAGAGTTCACCAAAAAACTGTTCTCGCTCTTTTATTTCATTCTTCGAAATTTTTTCGATGGAAGGGGAATCAAAACTTCCAGAGGTCTTTTCAATCTCATCTGTTTTATGTTTCAAAAACTCAATGAAAGTTCTAATCATTGAATTATCGACACCTTTACCTTTGAAATGAATCGTGATATATTCAAGAAAAACACCTTCCAACAATACATCCCAAGATATCTTTTGAGATTGCTCGAATTGAATAAATAATGCATTCACTCCTAGATTCAGTGATGAAAGAATATGCTGGTTAGTTTCTTTTTCTGTTGTAAAAGAGATCACCTGACCTATCTCCCAGTCTTTTTGAATTCTTGAAACGCGAGGAAATTTTGAGTCATATGATTTGAGATAAGGAGGTGTTTTCCAACCGTCCTCAATTTCCCAATCCAAACTTTCATATGGTTTGTCTTTCAATTCTTTGACCACTTGGCCCTTCCAATCCTCAAATGTTGAGGGGGGAAACTCATTGAAATCTAATTTCGTTTTCATCGCATCAAACTTACAATTTTGTAACTTATTTTGATCCTAGAAATATTAAGAAAATGACACACTTATCATGGGAAGAATTTGAGCGGGTTGAAATGCGAGTTGGCACTGTAAAGTCTTGTGAAAACAATACAAGTTCGAAAAAGCCAGCATTTATGCTAACAATTGATTTTGGGTTGGAGTTAGGAGTTCTTAAATCGAGCGCTCAAATCACAAATCTATACAAGCCCGAAGAGGTCATAGGTTCTCAAGTCATCGCTGTAGTTAATTTTCCAAAGAAGCAAATAGGGAAAATGATGAGTGAATGTTTAGTGCTAGGATTGCAAGATGAAAATGGTGCAATTTCCCTCATACGTCCAGATCATCTCTTACCAAACGGGGGAAGAGTCTGTTGAAAAGCATGAATGAGATAAATTGAAAGATGAATATTATTCTCGGTAACATGAGTTGTAAAAACTGCTATTTAATGCATAAATAGTGACCAAAACCGCCTGAAATTATTAGTATTTCAAATAAAATTCTCTGTCGTTGAAATATTGCCATTCAGCTAATTTTTGTTGATTTCGGTTTATCAACATTCTATCTTTAACAAGAATCATTGTTAAACCTGCAAGGGAAACGGAGCCTCGACCGTTTTTAAGGATGGTGTTTTTAAACCCTAACTCCACCGCCTATGTCTGTCCTTTACTACGAAAACGACTATGCTTGGATGTCAATCAACAATGACATTCTTTCGATTTATGTCAAACAAGGCTTCGTTTTGGACGAAAAGGAGATTGATATGATCCTTACCGATGCGAACCGCCTTCTAGATGAAAAACCTTATTTCACGGTCTTTGATATGTCCAATATCAAAGAAGTTAGTCCAGCAGCACGACGTTTCTATTTCGATCACATAAGCAATAAAAACAAATTAGCAGAAGCTTTGATTGTGAATTCGCTAACCATGAAGATGTTTGCGACATTCTATATACAATTCTATAAGCCGTCGGTTCCGACAAAGCTTTTTAATACCATCCTTCAAGCAGAAACTTGGATAAAAAATGTAAAGTCCGCAGAAACCACTAATATAGCTTAGCTATGGCACATTCTCCCCTAGCAATTTCCGAAATATCAAAATTGCTCATGAGCGATTTTGCGGGATTCTATCTCGTTTCAGATTGGAGATCTGAATTGAGAAAGAACGGAATCATTTCAAAAATCTATGAGCTGCTCAAAACAGAGTCAAGAAAAAAATTCATAGAGTTCTTGAGCCAGGGTGAGGACGATATTAAAATCGCTCATCACGAGAATTTATTTCATTACACAAAAGGCTTTCAGAACACGGGGCACTTTAGAATTTCACTAATAAATGGTCGCGCTGCAGGTATTACTGGATTGGTTTTGTTTATTCAAAATGTAACGGAAGAGTTTCAGGCTTTTGAAAATTTACAAAAAATCAACAGTAGACTTTCCAATTTCTTCGAGTATTGCCCGCATGGCTTCGCAATAGCTGTAAATGGTCGAATGAGTTTTATGAATAAAAAACTCATTGAACTCACTGGATTTTCAAATTATACACAAGGAAGAAATTTTGAAGATGTTTTCCCTTTGCTTGAAGCACAGAGCGAAAGCACATGGCGACGAAAGCGCAACATCACCCAACACACTACCATTCAGCACAGAGATGGTCATTCGATGGTAGTAGATTCAATTGGTCACCTAAGTAATGAGAAAGGACAACAGATCAAATTAGTATGCGTTGGTGAAACAAATAGCGGCAGTAAAGTTGAAAACAACTTGCTTCGATATCTCGTTAGCTTCAAGCAAATCGCAGATAGCATTCCTGATGTGCTTTTCCAAATTCGTTTTACTATTGCTGGACATATTGAGTTTGCATACTTCTCAGGAAATACGACGAGTGTTTTAGGTTTTGCAATAGATATCCTTCAAGACAATCCTTCTCTTCTGTTATCCTATATAAAACTTGATGATATCAATAGAATGAGTGCAAGCTTTAAGAATAGTTTTCAAAGCGGCACTACTTGGGAAGATGAATGTGCTATAGAAGAATCATTGCATTCAGAAAAATGGATAAGTGTGCGAGCATCTATTATTCGAGATCACGATGCTTTTGAAGTTTCAGGGATCATCAATAACATCTCTGAGGAAAAAAAGAAGCAAAAACAAGAAGCCAATATTCGAAAGTTTTTGCTAGACATTCATAGTAACGACGCTGTTCAAAGTGGCGATATTGAAGGGACGTATGAACTATTATCTAAGGCTATTCACGAAAGTCTTCGAAGTGACTATGTTTCATTTTGGTTTTTTGATGACCAACATGAAAGCATGTGTTGCGACTATTCCAAGTTTAGTAGTGAAAACTTTGTATTGAAGGGCCAAGTGATTACGTCAGAGTTTTATCCATTCGAGTGGAATGAACTAAAAAATACCGGAACACATTTTTACAATGTTTTTTCCGAAACATCAACACGCACAAATATTTTTCAAAAGACAAATCTATTTGCCGCAATTATCCACAACGGACAGATGTCGGGTGTATTACAAATCACGTGGGATCGAATGGAAAGACAACTCAACTCGTCTGAAATTCAATTTGTAAGAAACTTAACAGAAATAATTTCTTACAGCAGAAGTGTTGGTGAAAAGAGAATATTTGAAAATGAACTAGTCTATTTAAATAACCATTTGAGTCAGTTGGTTCAAAGAAGAACAGAAGAAGTCTCGAGAAAACGATCACTTCTTGAGCAAAAAAATACAGAGATCACGAGCTCTATTCGATATGCTAAGCATATCCAAGCATCTCTTCTTCCAAGTCAAGATTTTTTTGAATCTGTATTTCACGAATCATTTGTTATTTATGAGCCAAAGGATATCGTTGCTGGAGACTTTTACTGGATTGATGAAATTAATTCACAACAAAATGAAGAGATAAAAATCATTGCATGTTGCGACTGTACTGGTCATGGCGTACCTGGAGCAATGATGAGCATGTTAGGGTCTTCTGCGCTTTCTCGCGCGGTCCATCAAAACAACCTTTCAGATCCAAGCGAAATATTGTTACAAGTAAATAACATCCTAAGAGAAAACACTAAAAAAGGGAAGCACGAAATCTTTGATGGCATGGATGCCAGTATTTGCACACTGCAATATTTAGATCAAGATAAAAGAACAGCTAAAATTCAGTTCGCAGGTGCGAATGCAGCAATTTGGCTTTTCAGAAAAAATGATAGTGGTTATGAATTGGAAATTTTCAAAGGCGATAAGTTTATGATTGGTGCTTGTCAAAACAATCAATCCTTCACCCAACAGACCATCAATGCTTCATCTGGCGATATGGTATACATGTTTACTGATGGAATGGCCGATCAATTTGGGGGGCCTTTCGGAAAAAAACTAAAATATCGCAGAATGAGAGAAATGATTCACGAAGTGATTCATCTACCTTTATCCATGCAAAAAAGATGTATTGAGTCTGCATTCAATCACTGGAAAGGCCAAACAGATCAGGTTGACGACGTCATGTTAATTGGTTGGAAAGTATGATTTGAAAGTGTACAAAATACACTTATGTTTGTGTTTTATAACCAATGCAAATGAAAACATTTACTCTAATCTTTACCGCGGCAGTCATTGCTTTGCAGTCGTGCGGAATGAAAACGGCACCAGATAGTACAGCCACAGCAAACCTTGTTGGACATTCCGAAACAAAGGTATTGCGTCACCCAGAGTGGGCAGCAAATGCTACGATCTATGAAGTCAATATTCGTCAGCATACCCCAGAAGGAACATTTGCAGCGTTTGAACGCGACCTGCCAAGATTGGATAGCATGGGTGTAGACATTTTATGGCTTATGCCAATTCATCCAATTGGAGAATTAAATAGAAAAGGAAGCCGTGGAAGCTATTACAGCGTTCGGGACTATAAAGGAGTAAACCCAGAGTTTGGTAATATCGAGGATTTCAAACGCTTAGTTAGAAATGCACATGCCCGAGGAATGAAAGTTATTATTGATTGGGTTGCCAATCACACTTCATTTGATGCAGTATGGACTCAGCAGCACATTGATTGGTATACATTAGATACAGCTGGCAAACCGATACCTCCTGTTGCCGATTGGAGTGATGTTGCTGATCTCAATTATGACAAGCCAGAAATGCGTCGGGCCATGATTGATGCAATGAAATACTGGGTGAATGATTGCGATATTGATGGATTCAGATGTGATGTTGCAATGATGGTACCTACTGATTTCTGGGATGATACTAGATCTGCATTAGACAGTATCAAGCCCGTATTCATGCTTGCTGAGGCTGAAATGAAAGAACATCACTTGAAGGCATTTGACATGAGTTACTCTTGGGAGTTTAACGGACTCATGAATGATATTGCAGCCAAGAAGAAGTCGCTTAACGATATTGATACCTATCTAGCAAAACAAGATACTGCGTTTCCTAAAAATGCTTATCGCATGACATTTACCACCAACCATGATGAAAATACATGGAATGGAACTGGCAACGAGCGTTTAGGAAAAGCCCGCCAAGTTTTTGATGTGTTGGCTTTCACTTTAACAGGTATGCCATTGGTATATTCGGGACAGGAAGGCGGAGAGCAATATGCCGATGGAAAGCCTCATAGATACAGATTCTTTGATAAAGATACCATCAATTGGAATGGTTATAAATTCCAAGATTTCTATGGCAAACTTCTAAACGCTCATAAAAATAACAAGGCATTATGGAATGGTGAGCACGGTGGAAAAGCTAAAAGAATCAAGACTTCAAATGATGATATAATTTATGCATTTTCTCGTAAAGTAGATAATAATGAAGTGGTGGTTTTATTAAACTTTAGTGATAAGCCACAAAAAATCGACTTTGTAGAAGATCTCCCATCTGGTGATTTCTTGAGTATTTTCAATAATCAAACATTCAGTATTTATTCAAGAGGAGATGTTAAGCTCCCTGCTTACGGCTACCAGGTGTTCGTTAAGTAATTAGTGAAATATGAATGATATTCTCAGGGACAATCTTGTATCTACTTTTCTTGATTATTTAGAACAAGAATTGTCATCCATTTACGATGTGCGCGAAAGTCAGCAAACCATTCAATGGTTATTTCATGACCTCAAAAATTGGAACAGAGCTGATCTTATTATGAATAAATCAGCTCGTCTTTCAGAGTCCGAGATTCTGACTTTACACTTCAATTTGAAAAGACTGAAGCTAGGCGAGCCTATTCAATATGTCGTTGGAAAAGTTGATTTTTTTGGATTACAACTTAGAGTCAATCCATCTGTTCTGATCCCGAGACCAGAAACAGAAGAGCTTGTTAAGCTTATTATCACTGAGAACAACCTACCAGATACTTCAATATTAGATATAGGAACAGGAAGTGGGTGTATTCCTATAGCTTTGAAAAAACTACGCCCTCAATGGAAAGTATGTGCCTTGGATGTTTCTGTTAACACCTTAAACACAGCAGAACAAAATGCCAGATTGAATGATGTTAGTATTCAATTTGAAAAATGTGACATCCTTCACTCCTATCCTCATCATGGCCCTTTTGATATCATCGTGTCTAATCCACCCTATGTTCTTGATTCTGACAAATCTGAAATGACAGATCAAGTCCTTAATCACGAGCCACATCAGGCACTTTTCGTGCCTGACAATGACCCCTTTTTATTTTATAGAAGAATATTAGAAATTATGCCTGAGGTACTTAAACCTGAAGGGAAAGTTTACTTCGAAATTCATGAGTCAAAAGGAAAGGAAATGAAACAACTCTTGGAGAAGTTCCCAGTAAAAAATATTCATCTTCATCAGGATATGCAAGGCAAAGACCGCATGCTATCTATTCAATACAACCCAAATTAATGAGCCGTATATTCCTTTATTCTTTCGTAGTAATTTTTCTATTTTCTTGTGCTTCAAATGAAGAACGAAGTACAATAGAGTTGAAGAGTTATATCATTGGTAATGCCCAACCCATCAAGCTATCCGATGACACTTCAAAATTAAAAGTGTCAGATCTCTTTGCTGATATAAATGGGTTTGAAAGTGCATCGATTGGAGATAAAAAACTTGAAGTAAAAGAAAACAAGATTATAATTCCTAATGATTGGGTGCCAGCACCTGTATCAAATCTAAGAGTAATTTATAAAGGAGTTCAGCATGATATTCCTCTTTTTAAGAGTGAAAAGTTAGCGTATACTTTCAATTATAACGGTGGTTTAAATTCAAAGACAGTAGGTCTTGCAGGCAGCGTGAATGGTTGGAATTATAAGGCTGATAGTCTTACCAAAACTGATAAAGGTTGGAGCAAAACATTCAAGCTCGCACCTGGTAGATATCCCTACCGCATATGGGTAGATGGTAAAGAAGGTTTAGATGAAACTAATCCCAACACCATGGACAATGGTCTTGGGGGACTAAATAATTATTTCATAGTAGGTATTGAAAATGAAAAGGTAGAACTACTTCAGACCCTTTCTCCTTCTCAAGACACCATTTTTGTGAAAGCTCCAGCATCACTAAAAAACATTCTTGCTTATTTAGAGAATCGATTGATCTCTGTAGAAAGAAAGGAAGACAAAGCATTTATTGTTATTCCTAGCTCGGTTGAGAAAACCGAGCGAACGTTCGTTCGCTTTTATGCAGATAATGGTTCGAAAAGAACTAATGATTTGCTAATTCCTCTTCAGAATGGCCGCCCAATCCAACAAAGTATTGATTTGAAAAGAGAGGATTTGCATGCTACTGTGATGTATTTTATGATGGTAGACCGATTCATGGATGGAGATAGCACTAATAATCGCCCCACACCAGATCCAGCAATCAAACCTCAGGCGAATAATTTAGGAGGTGATCTCCAAGGTATCACGCAAAAAATTAAGGATGGCTACTTCCAAAGTTTGGGAATTAACACCATCTGGATTTCGCCAATTTCCCGCAATGCTGAGGGTGCTTGGGGTCTTTGGGATAAAGGCACTAAAAGTACGTTCAGCGCCTATCACGGTTATTGGCCAACAGCTTTAACCAAAATTGATGATCGATTTGGAAATGAAAAGGCTTTTAGAGAACTAATTGATCTAGCCCACGAGAATGGAATAAACGTAATCCTCGATTATGTCGCACATCACGTTCACCAAGATCATATCTTATACAAGCAGCATCCAGAGTGGACCACTCAATTATACCTTCCAGATGGTACGTTAAACACAGAAAGATGGGATGAGCACCGCTTAACTACTTGGTTCGATAAGTTCCTCCCCACATGGGATTTTTCTAAGCCTGAAGTAGTAAGTGCACTAACAGATACAGCCATGTATTGGGTTACAAATTATGAATTAGATGGATTCAGACATGATGCTACTAAACACATCCCTACAGAGTTCTGGGAGGAGCTAACGAAAAAAGTAAAGTCTAATAGCAAGAAAAAGCTATTTCAAATCGGTGAAACCTATGGATCACCAGAATTGATTTCGTCTTACATCACCAATGGGCAATTGGATGCACAATTTGATTTCAATCTTTATGATGCTATTGTCGATGCCTTCGCAAAAGATGAGACTTCCTTTGATAATTTAGATCGAGTTTTAAATGAAAGTTTGAAGACTTATGGTCACCACCATTTGATGGGAAATATCACTGGTAATCAGGATAGAGCACGTTTCATATCATATGCCGATGGCAGTGTGAAGTTTTCGGAGGATGCAAAACTCGCAGGTTGGACTAGAGACATTCAAAACCAAGGTGAAGTTGGATTCAATAAAATGGCTTCTCTTCAGGCATTTTTAATGACTACACCAGGAATTCCATGTGTTTATTATGGCGATGAAATTGGACTTCCTGGCGGTAATGACCCAGACAATCGTCGCATGATGAAATTCCAGGATTGGAATGATAATCAGAAAAAATTGCACGATGTTTCTTCTAGGCTTATTCAATTGCGCAGATCGAATCTTGCACTATCATATGGCGAGTTAATCCCTCTTTATAAGGACCCAACAACCTTCGTTTTTGCAAGAAATTACCTCGGTGAAACAACAATTGTGGTATTTACCAAAGGTCAAACTTCAAGTGCAAAGAACATCAGCTTTGATTGGCCATTTAATGAAATTGATTTGAAAAAAGAATCCTTCTTTGGACAGTCAACTATCCAAATAAACGGCCGTAAATGTTCATTGGATCTCAAAGGTGAATCTGTTGGAAAATATGGCTTTGAGATCTTTTACAATTAATTAAGTTGTAAATGTGATATAGGTTGCCTTGGTTAATTGTAATGCGTGGTTAACTTTGACCAAAATTACAATTATGCCAAAAGGAGTTTACAAGATCCCCTTCCCTATCAATGAGCCTGTGAAGAGCTATGCTCCAGGTAGCCCTGAAAAGGAAGAATTGCTCAAAGCATACAAAGCCCTTTATGATCAGAAAGCGATTGATATTCCGATGTATATCGGTAGTCATGAAGTTCGCACTGAGAATAAGCGTCCATTGATTACACCTCATGAGCATGCAAAAGTGATTGCTCATTATAATTATGGTAGTAAAGAAAATGTTGTTGCAGCGATCGATGCTGCCCTAGAGGCAAGAGAGCGTTGGGCTCAATTATCTTGGGAACATCGGGCAAGTATCTTCTTAAAAGCTGCCGATCTTCTCGCTGGTCCTTTCAGAGCAAAAATGAATGCGGCAACTATGCTTGCGCAAAGCAAAAATGCCTTTCAAGCGGAAATTGATGCGGCATGTGAGCTCATTGACTTCTTGAGATTCAATGTTGCGTATATGCAACAAATCTATCAAGATCAACCAGGCTCACTTCCTGGAATGTGGAACCGCATGGAATATCGCCCACTAGAAGGATTCGTGTTTGCTTTAACGCCATTCAACTTCACAAGTATTGCTGCAAACCTGAGTGTTGCTCCAGCATTAATGGGTAACGTAGTCGTTTGGAAACCAGCTGAAACTCAAATTTACAGTGCGCAAGTGATAATGGAGCTTTTCCAAGCAGCAGGCGTACCTCCAGGAGTAATTAATATGGTAACAGCAAGTGGTCAAGAAATGGGAGATGTTATATTCAAGCATCCTCAATTTGCGGGAATTCACTTCACAGGTTCTACAAGTGTTTTCAAAAGCCTTTGGAAAGAAATTGGGAACAATATTGATATCTATAAATCCTATCCTCGTATTGTTGGTGAAACCGGTGGAAAGGACTTTATCGTTGCACATCATTCCGCTAACCCTTTGGAAGTAGCTACTGCAATTACAAGAGGAGCCTTCGAATTCCAAGGGCAGAAGTGCAGTGCAGCCAGCCGAGGATATATTCCAAAATCTATTTGGCCAGCAGTAAAAGAAAAAATCGTGGCAGATTTGAAGTCATTCAAAATGGGAAGTCCTGATAATTTTTCAAACTTCATTAATGCAGTAATCGATAAAAAGGCATTCACAAAAATCTCTGGATATATTGATTATATCAAAGAACAAAAAGATGCTGAAATTATAGCTGGTGGTAACTATGATGGCAGCGTCGGTTATTTCATTGAACCTACAGTTGTTGTCACTACCAATCCTAAGTTCAGAACAATGTGTGAGGAAATCTTTGGTCCAATTATGACCATCTTCGTTTACGAAGATGAACTTTGGGCTGATACCCTTCATCTTGTGAATGAAACTAGCGAGTACGCTTTGACAGGAGCGATTTTGTCAAATGATAGATATGCTATTGATCAAGCAACAAGAGTTCTTGAAAATGCCGCAGGTAACTTCTACATCAATGACAAACCTACTGGTGCCGTAGTTGGTCAGCAGCCCTTCGGTGGAGCTCGTGGCAGCGGTACAAATGATAAAGCGGGATCATATCTCAATCTCCTTCGTTGGGTTTCTCCTCGAACTATTAAAGAGACATTCAATCCTCCAAGTGACTATAAATATCCCTTCTTGGGATAAACAAAAAGTCCCGATGAATTCGGGACTTTTTTTTGTTTTAATATTTAGTTCAAACTAGGATCTTCCGGAAGATTGGCGATCATCTCGCCTTGCCTGCCTTGTTGTTTCATAATCACCTTCCACAAATCTTCGATATCGGTATTCATAACTGTATCCTTATCAACATTTGTAACAAACCAGGAATTACTTTCAATTTCAGATTGTAATTGATCGGCTGACCAACCGCTGTATCCCACGAAGAACCGAACGTTCTCTTTTTCCAACTTACCCGCAACAAGCAACTTTTTCAAATGATCAAAATCACCACCCATATAAATTCCAGGCATTATCTCGACGCTTTCTTTTATTTCGTCTCCTAAGGAATGTATATAGTACAAATTGGAGTTTCTTACTGGCCCGCCAATACTAATGCGTGTTGGAAAATGTGGCATCTCCTCCATTATTTGATCGAGCTCAACATCAATGTAATTATTCAAGACAAATCCAAATGATCCCTCATGATTATGCTCACAAAGCAACACAACAGTGCGTTTGAAATACGGGTCATTCAAAAAAGGCTCAGATAAGAGCACGTTTCCTTTGACAGGTTTAATCTTGCTATTCGGGGAAAAATCAATCTTCACGGTCTAAATTTATGGCAAACAAGCCTAAAATTTAACATCAAATCATGTAGTTTTATACAATGAGACATTTTCTTCTTTTAGCATTTATAATCATTGCCTTAAACGCATCTAGCCAGCATGATGCTTTTTCAGGCAATACGACAGTTACTTGGCAAGATTGTATTCAAATATTTTCCAAAATCGATGAGTCAAGTGACATTGCTCAGCTTACTGAAATGGGAAAAACAGATATCGGAAAACCTTTACATCTGTTAGTCATTAATAAAGAGAAAGAGTTCGATCCTAAAAAGTTCAACCCCAAAAAAACAATCATTCTCATTAATAATGCAATACACCCAGGCGAACCCGATGGTGTAGAGGCTTCTATAAACTTCAGTCGTGAAATCATTGATCCTGCCAACAAGCTTCATTTTCTATTGGACTCTGCTATTATTTGCATCATTCCAATTTACAATATCGATGGTTCATTTATTCGAAATGGGTATAGCCGAACCAATCAAAACGGACCAATAGAATATGGCTTTCGTGGAAATGCTAAAAACCTCGATCTCAATCGCGACTTTATCAAATGTGATAGCGAAAATGCAAAATCATTCACCAAAATATTTCACCTGGTGAAGCCTCATGTTTTCATTGACACACATGTAAGTAACGGCGCAGACTATCAATATGTAATGACACTCATTTCCACTCAAGCGAATAAATTGGGAGGATCACAAGCTCAATTTTTAAAAAATCAAATGGAACCTGAGCTGTTTGAAAGAATGGCTCAAACTGGTTTTGAAATGAGTCCTTATGTCAATCATATGGGAGATATTCCAGAAACAGGAATTGCAGATTTTCTCGAAACTCCTCGATTTGCAAGTGGCTACACAGCCCTGTTTCAAACCCTTGGCTTTATTACAGAGACTCACATGCTTAAACCATATGCTCAAAGGGTTGAAGCTACATATTACTTTTTCAAATGCATGCTTGAATATGTCAATGAAAATAACTCAAGCATCGTTAAGCAAAAGGAAAAGGCAATCAAAGAATGGGCTTCAATAAAAAAATATCCACTCAATTTCAGATTGGATACCTTGAAAAAAGAAGCCCTTAGTTTCAAGGGATATGAAGCTGTATATGAAAGTTCATTGGTTGGAAACGGCAAAAGACTGAGATACGATCGCAATAAACCATATGTAAAATCAATTCCATATTTCAGAAACTACACCCCAGAAATTACGATTGATGTTCCTAAATTCTATATCATTCCTCAGGCATGGAATGAAGCAGTAGACAGATTGAAGCTGAATGAAATTCAATTAGACCGAATTCAAAAGGATACTACCTTGGAAGTAAGCGGATATTATTTATACGGAGAATCAACAGGTAAAAAGCCATACGAAGGTCACTATGTTCATTCTGGCGTGCAAGCTCGAGAGGAAAAAATGAAGATCCTTTTTTTCGAAGGGGATTACATAGTACCAACAAATCAACCAGGTCTCAGATACATCATTGAAACCCTTGAGCCACGATCAGTGGATAGTTTCTTCAGTTGGAATTTCTTTGATAGTGTGCTACAACAAAAAGAATGGTTTAGCGATTATGTTTTTGAAGAAATGGCTTCTCAGTATCTGAATGAAAATGCTACTTTGAAGGCAGAATTCGAAGATGCCCTGAAAAATGATCCAGAAATGCAAGAGCACTGGGCTCAATTGTATTGGATTTATAGGCACTCGCCACATTACGAAGAGAGCGCATTTAGGTACCCTATTTATTTTCTAAAATAAATACAGTACTTACCAGCTTGGACAAGGCAGCGGTTCAAAACCTTGGCGACGAACTTTAGGCTGTTTTTTGTTTTTCTTGTCACCGCATTTCCAATGCTTGAAGAGAGTTATTTTTAATGACAAATAAAAGTCCGCTCCGTAGATATCTTTTTTGCGTACAATTGATAGCAGATCATCACTTCCAATGATAAGGCTGTTAAGCCTCAATGCCAAGCCAGCCATGGGCTGTCTAAATTCATGTATCGTAACGGGAACTGATATTTCGAATCGTTTCTTCTCCCATCGCGGTGCGATACCAATGTATGATGCACGCTGAACCCCTAGTCTATTCTGCCAAGGAATTCCAGCTGTAACGACAGAATAAACATAAAAACCTCTTCCTAGATTGTAGTCAAATTGAGCAGAAAATGCTCCGGGTAGCATCATTGTGAATGGACGAGTGTCGGAGTTATTTTGGGCAGCGCCAAGCCCTTCGGTCAACAAACTGTCTATGCTTGAGAGATCTTCTATTTGAGTATTCGAAAAGTCTTGCCATTCATTCTGCTCTGTTTCATTGAAAATATTTCTGAATGATGGAGACTTGAATTTGATTCTTCCAATATCTAATAATGAAAAGCCTAAGCGATAACGGTAATCACCATCAGTGCATGGATCATAAGGCGTGTAACCTTCTGAAGACTTGAAACGCTGCTTGAAAGTGATTCCTAAATCAGTAGAGTAACCAGTGCCGTTATTCCATGAGAAACCGTCGCGCATAGGGTCGTTAAAGCCATACTCACCACTAAATGTCTGAGTCTCCAAACTACTGCTGTCCCTTACTACATAAGTCCAATCGTCAATGCGAAGCCCTACTCCACCAATGCCCCAAAGTCTTTTGACAGAAATGGCTGCTTGAGTTATCATGTCACCTCTAGCGCTAATAATAGTTCCATAAGTAAATCCGATTTCTGCCCAATTCAAGGAATGTGCTCTCAAATTTTTCGATTGCTGCAGTGCTCCCATTTGTGGCGCATATTGAAAGCCTTCTATTAAATAATTACCTAACTCTTCATCGATGCCTCTGGCATCCGTAACCGAACGAACGTTCGAGAAAACAGCAAAAGCACTTTTCTTTACTGCAAATGTGAACGAAGGGCCTCCAATTGAAACATCAGCATAAGCTCTGTAATCAGACTTTCCCAGATTGTATCCTGGCTCTTTAAGCTCACTTAGCGCTTGACCATTCAACGAACCACCGGGAAGAAAAACAAAGTTATTTCTTGCAAACGTACTTACACCGAAAAGTTGAATGTCAATGAAAGCCCGTGAATCGACAATGGTAGATGGGTTGTTCAGGAGTGTGTTTACTGGAGACCTTGAGCTTCCTGCAATACCCAAATTATCTTGAGCACGCGCAATAAAGCCCGCAAGCAGAAATAGGGTGAAGAGATAATGTTTCAAGGCGACCACTTTTACTTGAAACGAATTTCACCCTTAACTTGTTTCTTTATCAATGAATTATTTACTTTTTTTCACCTCGAGTACGTTGATATCAAAGTAAATCGGAGTCTTAGGAGGAATGATTCCGGTTTGACTTCCATCTTCACCGAAAGCGAGACTTGATGGCATATAAACAAGTGCACGTTCACCAGATCGCATCAGGGATATTCCATATTGCATCCCTGGAATCATCTGTCCGGGCTTACCAAAGGTTGTTTGCATATTAGTCAGAGAATCCTTTCTTGTTCCATCCAACCAATAAGTATTGTACTCGATAGTTATTTCATCTCCAGATTTTATACTATCACCATCTGTTTTATTAATCCAAGCCATAGAAATTTTGCCATAATCAAGCCACTCCATGTTCTTAGTGCTTTGACAAAGTTTGATGGCATCAATTTCATCCATCATATTCTCTTGTGCTTTGTGCATGAAATACTCGCAAATATTATCATCAGAAGCAAATCGTTTTTCCATCTTTACTTCGTATTCCACTTCCGCTCTACTTACTAGTTCCGTTGAATCTGCGCTGAATAACAGAAGAGATTCTTTCCCTGGTAGAATGTATCGACATACTTCACCTTGCTTCATTTGATTGATGTCTTTCAACAAACTTTCATGAGGAAAATATTTATACAATTCCTCTGGGTGAACTAAAAGATAAGTTCCTTTTTGATTTCCTAGCGAATCAGGAAACAGCGTGACTTGAAGGGCAAAATATGATGATATTACAGCATTACCTTGATCATCTCCTAGAGCCAAGAGCTTTTTATAATGCCCATCTCCTAGATCAAGATATTCTGGGTGTTTCCCTTCACAAGATGCTATAGTTACAGCAATAAGTGATACAAAAACGCCAATAAATAATGATTGAAATTTCATTGTCATTAATCTAAAGCTACAAGTTCAAGATCGTATAAAAGAGGCATACTCTGTGCGACTTTTTTAGAGTCACCGGTAAGCCCAAAAGCTAAGTGACTTGGCAAAATCACTTTTGCTTTATCTCCTACTTTCATTAACAATATCATTTCATGAAGACCACTTTCTACATTGTCCTGACCTATTAAAAACTGACTAGGCTTTGAAAAATCTGATCTGTAAAGCTCTGTTCCATCAAACTTACTCACGATATACTGGATACTTGCAACATTATTCAACTTTGCTTGTGCCCCACTGCCAGGCTGATAAATCCAATATCGAAGTCCCGTTCCTGTTGTAGTCATTTTCCAATTTTGGGTGGCGATAAAGTCATCGATTAGCTGAATCTCTTCTTCGTGAAGTGCTTTGTTATGAGCCACTAAATCTTTCATCAATTTATCTTGAGTGATCACTTCTTGCGACTCTCGTTGCTCTCTGCATCCATTGCAACTCATTAACACCACTAACAAAAACGGAATTATTCTCATGACGCTAATATATCATTTTTAACAGCCATCACTTCTTCCTTCAATCGTTTCAATGCATCCATAATATTCTCAGATGTTGCTCCACCCGCTGCATTCTTGTGTCCACCGCCATTCCAACTTTTTCTAGCAAACTGATTCACATCAAAAGTATTCTTAGAACGGAAGGAAAGTTTCACTTCACTATTTCCCTCTCTAAGGAAGACTGCCATTTTCACTCCTTTGATCGACAATGCTTGATTGACTAGCCCTTCAGTATCACCTTGACGGTGTTTAAATCGAACCAACTCATCATTTGTCAACCAAATGATTGCAGTTGCTGCTTCTTCAATAACCTCCAGCTTTTCACTCAAGGCATACCCCACAAGCTTCAATCGATCCAACAGATTGGTATCATAAACCTCACGATGAATGCGGGCATGATCTAAGCCATGCTCAATTAAATAACCAACAATTTCATGTGTTTCAGAACTCACGGATGGAAATCTAAAGGATCCACTATCAGTCATGATTCCCAAATAAATTGCTTCCGCCATGGCTAATGATATTCTCTTTCTCCAGCCGCATTGGTCTGTGAATCTGAAAACCATTTCACAGGTGCTACATGCAGAAGTATCACTATAAAGGACTACTGGGAAATCTTCAGGTTGCTGATGATGATCAATGAGAATACTTGGACGAGCTGCTGCTTTCAATACAGCTCCCATTTTCTCACCTGTTCGAGTCAAAAGATTATAGTCTGCACAAAAAATAAGATTGGCTGCACTGATTAAATCTGTCGCTTCTTTTTCGTCTTTATCGAAGAAAATGATATCATTGTAGCCATGCACCCATTGTAAAAAGTCAGGAGCAGCGTCAGGTAAAATGACATGAACATTTTCTTTCCCTAGTGCTTTCATCAAATGATATAGTGCTAAGCTAGATCCCACTGCATCGCCATCAGGCGATTTATGACTGGTGATGACAATCGAATCGCTTTGCTGTATGAGCTTTTGAGCAGCTGCTATTTGCTCGCTATTTAATATGCTTGACATGTGTCAAAATTACTCTTCGATGTTCAATTGTTGTATATTTCAATCGTAAACTTGCCAACGCATTTATCACCATGAAGAAGTTCTTGTTATTCCTAATGTTCATACCCTTGGCGGCGTTTGTACCGCACAAGTTCTATGTGACCAATAATATCGTTGAATACAATGCTAGAACAGGCATTTATGAGGTCACATGTAAAATTTTCACAGATGATCTGGAAAAAGCTGTTTCACCTAATGGTCAGGTCTTGCATCTCGGTGAGGCTAACGAAGACATCAATGCTAACATGTACATTTTTGAATACCTTCAAAAGCATATGAAAGTGCAGATTAATAGTCAGCCAGTTTCATTTAAATACATAGGAAAAGAGGTTGCACCAGATCTCACGCATGTTTACATGGAGTTCCAATTTCCAGATCCTGTAA
Organism: Flavobacteriales bacterium; assembly: GCA_027491215.1. Lineage (GTDB taxonomy): Bacteria > Bacteroidota > Bacteroidia > Flavobacteriales_D > Sanyastnellaceae > JAIXWP01. Next base: position 29,240 of record JAIXWP010000081.1, read on the forward strand.
ACGTAATTTCCGTAGAACACGATGGCTGGATGGAGCACTTCAGCGACCAAAAGAACATCATTGACATTCGTATAAATGGCTGGAACTACACTATGATTCTTACAAAAGACTTGAAAAAAGAGACCAAGTTTCGATAGACATTATGACCAAAAAAGAAAAGGCTGCATACGTTGTAGAACAACTTGAAAAACTATATCCTACCACTCCAATACCATTGGATCATACCGATGCTTTCACGTTATTAATAGCAGTGCTGCTTTCAGCGCAGTGCACTGATGAACGTGTAAATAAAGTAACTCCTCACCTATTCAAACTAGCCAATAATCCATTTGACATGGTGAAGCTCAGTGTGACTGATATCGAAAATATCGTGAGGCCTTGCGGATTGTCTCCTGCAAAAAGTAAGAACATACACCGCCTATCTGAAATGCTGATCGAAAAGTACAATGGCGAGGTTCCTGCTTCATTTGAAGCTCTAGAAGAACTTCCAGGAGTTGGGCATAAAACCGCATCTGTAGTAATGGCGCAAGCTTTTGGAGTGCCTGCATTTCCAGTTGACACCCATATTCATCGACTTATGACGAGATGGAAATTAACCAACGGAAAAAACGTGGAGCAAACGGAGAAGGATGCTAAAAAGCTTTTCCCAGAAGAACTTTGGAATAAGCTTCATCTTCAGATCATTTTCTACGGTCGTCAGTATTCTCCAGCAAGAGGAGATCTTTCAAATGATTTCATTACACAATTTGTTACTGCCAAAAAGAAATGAGCACTCAAAAAAAGGGCTGGAGAAATAATTATCATCCACGAACTTCGTGGCTAGAAGTAATCGGTAAAGATTTGAAATTTGCTTGGGCAGATTTCCGTAAGCTTTTGAAAAATGGCGGCCAGCTCAAGTCTATTGTGGTTTATCCTGACTTCCCAAGTAAGAAAACTACCATTTTCAAGATTGCCAACTTGCTAGGATATCGCCTTACTAACAAAGCAATTTCGAATCCAGATCTGGTGATCTATTTTGAAGATATTACCCATGGGGATACATCACGCATTCGAGAAATTTATAAGGAGAGAATTATAAATGTTGACTGCGATGATATTTCAAAACAAAAAGTAGATCGCATTCATAAGGAAGTATTTGGATACAATACTTTCATCGATCCAACAAAATATTCGGGAATAGCGGTTCAAAAAAGCGATACCAATGCCTTACATGATGGGCAAATTGTTCATTGTCCATTACCGGCAGGTAAAGAAGGTAGTGTCTATCAGTTGCTGATTGACAATCAATTCAATGATGAATTAGTTGTTGACTTACGAGTTCCAGTAATCGGTGCTGAAATTCCTTGTGTCTATAAAAAGTACAAGCAGATGGAAGTACGTTTCACCAACGAAGTCAGCTACTCCACTTTCCACGAAACATCAGATGTGTTGAGTGCTTCAGAGCAAGAAGCGGTGCTCTCTTTTGCAAGAGCAATGAATGTTCAGTTCTGTGAATTTGATTTACTTCGTCACTCCGATGGCCGAATATTTATCATTGATGTGAACAAGACACCGTACGGACCTCCTTTCAGGTTAGACAAACCTGATGAAGCGTTAGATAGACTTGTAAGCAGTTTCAAACGAGCTTTTATAAAATAAAAAACGCCCCTTCGGGGCGTTTTTCTTTATCGATCAAAAAAATTATTCTGCATCAGTAGCAAATCTTTCTACAACATTTTGAGTCACACCTGTGATGCTGAATCCACCATCATGGAAAAGATTCTGCATTGTTACATAGCGCGTCAAATCACTGAACAAAGCCACACAATATTGTGCACATGCCTCTGCATCAGCATTTCCTAGTGGTGACATAGCCTCAGAGTAATTGATGAAACCATCAAAACCTTTTACTCCGCTTCCAGCTGTTGTAACTGTTGGAGATTGAGAAATTGTATTAATACGTACTTTCTTTGCAGTACCATAATGATAGCCAAAGCTACGAGCGATGCTTTCTAACAATGACTTAGCATCAGCCATATCATTGTAATCAGGGAAAATACGTTGAGCAGCGATGTAAGTCAATGCTACTACAGAACCCCATTCATTAATGGCGTCTTTCTTATATGCAGTTGCTAACATTTTATGCAAGCTTGTAGCACTTACATCCAATGTTTGCTTATACCATTCATAATTCAAATCTGTGTAATGACGACCCTTTCTAACATTGGGAGACATTCCAATGCTGTGTAAAACGAAATCTACTTTACCACCGAAGTGTTCCATTGACTTTTCGAAAAGATTATCTAAGTCTTGTTCATTCGTAGCATCTGCTGCGATTACAGGAGCGTTGATTTTGGTAGCAAGTTCATTGATTTCGCCCATTCTCATAGCGATTGGAGCATTCGTTAAAACGATTTCCGCGCCTTGTTCATGAGCGATTTCCGCTACTTTCCATGCGATTGACTTACTATTGAGGGCACCACTAATAATGCCCTTCTTTCCTTTCAACAAATTATTTGACATAAGGTCTTGGGTTTATATGGCAAAGCTAATAGGATTTTTCAGAGACCAATGCATTTGAAATAGACTTTGCGCACAGAATGGATGTCGTCCATGCAGCTTGAAAGTTAAAGCCTCCTGTGACAGCGTCTATATTCAACACTTCTCCGGCAAAATAAAGGCCTTTGAACTGTTTGGATTCCATCGTCTTAAATTCCACATCTGCTAAATCAACACCACCTGCTGTTACAAACTCATCCTTGAAGGTTGATTTCCCATCTACTTTAAAGACCCCTTGAGATAGTTCAAGTGCAATTGAATCAATGGCCTTATTATTAATGTCAGCCCATTTTAGATCATGCGGGATATAAGGTGAAATGAGAGATTGCCAAAGCCTAGCAGGCAAATCTACAGGGCTGTACGAGTGAACCAATCGGCGCGGATCTGAAGATCTCAAATTTTTGAATCGATCGATCAAACTTTCTTTAGATTCATTCCCAAGCCAATTGACGACAATGTCAAACTTATATTTTTTGGCTTCTAATTCGCGCGCCGCCCAAGCTGATAATTTTAAAATACCAGGACCACTTAGCCCCCAATGTGTAATGAGCATTGGGCCGTCCGATTCCATTTTGATTGAAGGAATCGAAACCTCGGCATATTTGGTGGACAAACCAGCAAGTCCCTCTATTCTTGAATCTTTGATATTGAAGGTAAATAGTGATGGGACTTGATGAATCATTTTTACTCCTAAGGCTTGCAGCATTTCCCAAATTTGCGGACTGCTTCCAGCGGCCATTATTACATAATTACATGGTATAACATCGTTATTAGATGTTACCACATTCCATTCATTACCATTCGGTACAAGATTTTGGATTCCAGTTTGAAGTTCAATTTTTATATTCTTCTGATTTGCTTCCTTCAAAAAGCAGTCAATGATGGTTTGCGAACTATCTGTATTTGGAAAAACCCGCCCATCATCTTCAATTTTTAGAGATACACCGCGCTTTTCAAACCAATCAAATGTATCACCACATTGAAATGAATGAAAAGGACCGACTAATTCTTTTTTTCCTCTGGGGTAAAATGTAGAAAGCTCTTTTGGATCAAAACAAGCATGCGTGACATTGCATCTTCCTCCACCACTAACTTTTACCTTAGAAAGTAATTTGTTTGACTTTTCTAATATTAGAATTTCGATGTCAGCTGGAAGATTGAGATTGATGGCAGTGAAAAAACCTGCAGCGCCACCTCCCACTATTACTACTCTTTTCAAAGGATAAATTTTATGTGGCTAAAATAGCGGAAGAAAACGAAACGTATATAACCAAAAAGTCCCACCTCGTTGGCGGGACTTAATGGCTTAAACTGAAAAACTAAAAACTATCGTAATTGTTTTGAGCCAGGACGGCTCAACTCAACTAACTCTTTATGTGTATTAAGGTACACTACCTAAATACAGTGCAAATATACTAGAATATTCTGGAATAGAATTTCTCATAACATCATTTTAACGAATTTTCGATGTACGCTTGGAAAGCTATTCTAAATCAAAAGTTTCGATCAACGTTTTTTTTGAACATCTAGTCAATTAGATGGTTTAAGGCAAAATTTTGGACGGATTCAATATATTCTTAGGGTCGAAAACATGCTTAATTGATCTCATTAATGTCAACTCAGTTTGGCTAAAAGATATAGGCATATATTCCTTTTGCACCCACCCTATTCCATGCTCGCCACTTAGAGTTCCACCTAATTGGACACACAATTCAAAAATCTCTTTGATAGCTAATGGCAATTGATGAGTCCAAATTTCATCACTTAAATCCCCTTTAATAATATTGATGTGTAAATTTCCATCACCAGCGTGGCCATAGCAAACGGATTGAAATCCATATCGGCCGCCAATTTCCTTCACACCTTTTAATAAAGTGGGTAATTCAAATCTTGGGACAACTGTATCTTCTTCCTTATAAACACTATTAGATTTTACAGCCTCTCCTACTCTCCTTCTCAATTTCCAAAGCTTATCCTTTTGGGTTTGATCATCTGCGAATAATATTTCACCTGCTTCAAACTCTTGGACCACTTCCATAATTATTTCACAATCCTTCATCATCATATCGAGATGATTTCCATCAATCTCTATAAGCAAATGTGCTTGTACCTCATCTCCTATAGGTAGCTGAATATCATCAACAAACTTGAGTGTCCAATCAATTGCATCTCTTTCCATGAACTCCAGAGCGCTAGGTGTAATGCCTGCTCTGAAAATAGCGCTCACTGCTGCACAAGCTCTTTCTGCAGAACTAAATGGAACCAGCATGAGAATGTCATGCTTTGGTTTCGGGATAAGTTTTAAAACCGCCTTAGTAATGATACCAAGCGTTCCTTCACTCCCTACCATTAACTGAGTAAGGTTGTATCCCGTTGAGTTCTTTAGCGTATTTGCTCCCGTTTGAATTATTTCTCCATTGGGAAGAACTACTTCTAAATTCAAAACAAAATCTTTCGTAACACCATATTTAACAGCATGAGGGCCACCAGCGTTCTCTGCCAAATTTCCGCCAATAAAACAACTCCCTCTGCTACTAGGATCAGGAGGATAGTATAGTCCTTGCTTCTCAACCGTTTCTTGAAGAACTTGGGTGATCACGCCAGGTTGAACATGCACTTGTAAATTCTTCTCATCAATTTCTAATATCTGATTAAAACGCTCCATTGATAATCCTACACCACCATGCACAGCTAAAGCGCCGCCACTCAAACCCGTCCTTGCACCTAGCGGAGTAACGCAAATATTCATCTCAAAGCAATACTTCATCACCTCACTAATCTCTTTCGTCGTGGAAGGTTTTAAAACCACATCTGGTGGAAAATTAAGATCCTCTGTTTCGTCATGACCATAATGTATGCGGTCTTCCTGAGAAACTAAAACGAATGGCTCGCCAATAATTTTTTGAAAAAAAAGTATATCCTTTTCTCCTATGGAATGGAAATGATGTGTACTCATGATAACAAATGAACATACGGAAATTCAATTATTTCAGTGTATGGCATGAAATTAACTAACACCATTTATCCAATTTCTTTGAAATTGGATGGAGTACGCCTTAAATTCGGCCCAATTGATATCTTATTATGAATAAAGTAATACTTTCATTAGCAGGTTTTATACTCGCTATTTCAAGCTCTCTCGCTCAATCCAACCTCACCAATCAGCTCATTTGGGCATCACCTGAGTTTAGTGGGGAATTCTACGGTGGTCTAAATTCAATGAATGATGGTAATCACTATACTGTCCTTGAAGAGTCTGACGCTGTAGGAGCCTCCATTGTAAAATACAGCTATTTGACCGGTGAAAAAGTAGCTGTAGTAGCAACCGCTAAAGACATTTTTGGAAATACAGATATCGCTATTGATGACTACTCATTTAGCAAAGATGAAACGAAACTGTTGATCCAAACGGAAACGGAATCCATTTATCGCCATAGCTTTTATGCCATATACTATGTGCATGATCTGACCACAAAAAAGACTACCCCAATTTCAGATAAAGGAAAAGGAAAGCAACGATTGGCGGAATTCTCCCCTGATGGAAGCAAGGTTGCTTTTGTTAGAAATAACAACATTTTCTTCGTGGATCTCGCATTGAAACAGGAAGAACAAGTAACTCGTGATGGAGAAAATAATAAGATTATCAATGGAGCCACCGATTGGGTATATGAAGAAGAATTTGCTTTTGACAAAGGCTTTCAGTGGAGCCCAAAAAGCAATCGCATTGCTTACTACAAATTCGACGAATCGAAAGTGAAAGAGTTTGGAATGGATATGTATGGGGAGCTCTACCCAGAAAGGTATACTTTCAAATATCCAAAAGCAGGGGAAGTAAACAGCACTATTTCAATTCATGTTTATGATGTCCTTTCAACTGCAGATAGAAGGTTAGATCTGGGTTCAGAAAACGATATCTATATTCCTCGAATTAAATGGACCAATAACAATGATGCTCTTTGCGTAATGCGTTTGAATAGACATCAAAACCACCTGGAGTTTTTAGTTACTGATCTTTCGCTAATTCAACCATTTGATATTGCATTGAAATCTATTTATGATGAGAAGGCAGATACCTATATTGATGTAAACGACGCTTTATCGTTCTTGGCAGATGGCACAGGCTTCGTGTGGAACAGCGAAAGAAATGGTTACAACCACCTCTACCATTTCGATATGACAGGCAAAGTAGTTACACAGTTGACTATGGGAGCTTGGGATGTTGTAGACTTCTATGGCTTCGAGCCTTCTACTCAAACAGTTTACTTCAGTTCAAGTGAAGTGAGTGCTACAGAAAAACATGTTTACTCATGCACTTTTAAAAAAGGTAAAGTAAAGACCAACAAACTCAGCACAAAGGCTGGGGTCAATGACGCGACATTCAGTAAAGGCTTCAAATATTATATTCTGAATCACAGTGATGCCAATACTCCAACCACATTCTCTTTGCACGACCAGTCTGGTAAGATGATTCGATCCCTTGTTGATAATAGTGCATTAAATGAGCGACTGAAAAAATATAATCTTACAAAAAGAGAATTTTTCACCTTTAAGAATAGCGATGGGATTGATCTAAATTGTTGGATGATGAAACCCACCAATTTTGATTCTAATAAAAAATACCCTGTTCTCGTAGCCATCTACGGAGGACCTGGACATAACACCGTTATGAATCAATGGGAAGGTCGCAATATGATGTGGCACCAACTTCTTTGTCAGGAAGGATACATTGTAGTGAGCGTCGACCCTCGAGGCACGCAGTATCGTGGACGTGATTTCAAGCACGCTACATATATGAATCTTGGAAAATTAGAGACTAACGACTTTATTGATTTTGCAAAATACCTTGGACAACAATCTTATGTTGACTCAAAGAGAATTGGAATGCAAGGCTGGTCTTACGGAGGCTACATGACTTCATTGTGCATGACAAAAGGCGCTGATTATTATACAACAGGAATTGCAGTCGCTCCAGTGACCAATTGGAAATATTATGATTCCGTTTACACAGAAAGATTCATGCGTACACCTCAAGAAAATAGCGGTGGATACGAGAATAATTCTCCTATCAATTTCGTGAGTTCACTAAAAGGGAAATACCTATTGGTGCACGGCAGTGCAGATGATAACGTTCATTTCCAGAATACAATGGATATGATAACAGCATTGGTGAAAGCAAATAAGCAGTTTGATTTATTTGTATATCCCAATAAGAATCATGGAATCTCTGGGGGGACTACCCGATTGCATTTATTTACAAAAATGACAGACTATCTGAAGACGAATTTATAAGCACTTCTTTTACAACACATTTCATCCTGATAATGTAGCATTTCGCCTCACTATCAGGATGTCTTGTTTATTGCCGTCTGTTTCTTACATTTGGCCGAAACCTATATAACCAATTAAATAATTCAATGGCAGAGCAAACAACTTCAGGATCAAAGCACCCGAAGGGTCTTTACGTATTGTTTTTCACTGAAATGTGGGAACGATTTGGATACTACCTCATGCTTGGTATCTTTTCTCTTTATATGCTTGACGGATGGGAAAGCGGAGGAATGGGCTTTTCAGGTCAAAAGAAATCTGACGTTTATGGAACATACATTGGATTAGTTTATTTGACGCCTTTCATCGGTGGATTGTTAGCCGATAGATTATTAGGATATAGACGATCGATCTTCTTAGGAGGATCATTGATGGCGGCAGGTTATCTCGGGCTATCAGTACACAATGAAACCATCTTCTATATTTCATTGCTTTTGATCATCCTAGGAAATGGATTTTTCAAGCCAAATATTTCAACATTAGTTGGTAATCTATATAATGATAGCAGATATATTGCGAATAAGGATAGTGGCTATAATATCTTCTATATGGGTATTAATATAGGAGCATTTGTTTGCAATTTCGTTGCAGCTTACATGAGAAATAACTACGGCTGGGGCTATGCTTTCGCTGCAGCCGGTGTAGGTATGATCATCGGACTTATTGTATTTGCTTCAGGAACTAAACACGTGAAAGAAGCAGATGTATTAAAGCCTGCAAAAGCTGGAGATCTTTCAACTGGGGTGATACTTCTATCAACCATTGTTCCTATGATTGTCTTTGGTGTACTTGGATATTTTTTCAAAGGAGTAACCGATCCAACCAACAACCCTCATGGAAATTTGCTTGGAACAGATAGTAATGATGCTTTCATCTTTGGATGTTTACCTGTAGCTCTATTCTTCGTTTATATGATGCTGAAATCGGATAAGGAGGATAGAAGACCTGTAGCTGCTCTACTTTCAGTGTTTGCATGTATCATCATTTTTTGGGCTGTATTCCACCAAAACGGCGATGCATTAACGGTGTGGGCGGAAGAATATACTCACAGAGAAATGCCAGAAGCGATCTCAACACCAGCTGATAAAGTAGGAATGGCACAGAAAGTAACTTACGGTGAGTGGGTTGATATGCCAGAAGAGCAGTTTGGACACTACATCGATTCATTAGCTCAAATAAAGGCTAGTTACCCAGAAAAGTCTCCTGAAGCAGAACAAATGACTGCTCAAATTAAACTAGTTGAATCATCTCACAAATATTTTGAAAATCTTCCAGTTGATAGTCGTCCAGAAAAGGGAAGTTCTTTATTACTTGCCTCTACTGAATTATACCAAAGCATCAATCCATTTTGGGTGATACTTTTAACACCCGTTGTTGTAGGAATTTTTTCTGCTCTCAATAGAAGAAAGAAAGAACCTAGCACTCCTACTAAAATTGCCATCGGATTAGTAATAACCGCACTCTCGGCCCTTGTGATGGTACTCGCTGTTCAGTCTACAGATATCGCATCTGACAAGGCTAGCACTTTGTGGTTATTTGCTACATATGGGGTAATTACTTTAGGGGAATTATGTCTTTCCCCAATGGGATTATCATTGGTATCTAAGCTTTCTCCACCTCGACTTACGGCATTGATGATGGGTGGATTCTTCCTATCAACATCAGTTGGAAATAAGCTTGCTGGAATACTTTCAAGTAATTTCGAGGCAACTGAAGACAAAGGCGGTTTCTTCTTCATGAACTTCGCTCTTGTAATGGCAGCGGCAGTCCTATTGTTTATTCAGTTGAAGTGGTTAAATAAAATCATGCGCGAGAAAGGCGTATTCTAATTGATAAAAATCTTTTAAAATCATGAGTCAAATTCTCGACGCAGAACTAACTGCTGGAACTACATCTAATGGAAATTCAGAGTTAGATAAAATTCAAAATTTCCAAGGAAAGTATCCTAAGCAATTATGGTATTTATTCTTCTCTGAAATGTGGGAGCGTTTTAGCTTCTATGGAATGAGAGGGATGCTGGTGGTATTTATGGTGAGCCAGCTTGGAATGAATGAAGGTGTTGCAAACTTGCAATACGGTGCCACGCAAGCTTTCGTTTATGCATTCACTTTCATTGGTGGACTTTTCGCAGATAAAATTCTTGGTTTCAGAAAATCTCTTTTCTGGGGAGGTTTATTGATGATCACAGGTAGCCTTATTCTGGCTATTGATCCAAAAAATTTCTTCTTCCTTGGTCTTAGCTTTAATATCATCGGAACTGGTTTCTTTAAACCAAATATTTCTACGATGGTAGGCACACTATACAAAGAAAATGATAGTCGACGAGACGCAGGGTTTTCTTTGTTCTATAGTGGTATCAATATCGGTGCTCTTCTGGGAGGATACCTCTGTGTGTCTATCGGACAGTCCTACTCGTGGAACATTGCTTTCGGTCTAGCTGCTGTGGTAATGACCATCAGCTTGCTTACATTCTTGTTTACGCAGAAAACACTCGGTCCTATTGGTCACTCTCCTTTCAAAGGAACATCAGATGAAGCGACGAAGAAGTGGTATGACTATGCTGTTTACGCAGGTACCCTTGTGGCTATTCCAGTTATCATGACATTGGTAGCTAAGACAGAGTACACTAACTGGTTCATGGCTATCGTTGGCCCGGCGGCACTCTTGTACATTTTCTATGAAATGACCAAGTACTCAGCTGCAGAAGTGAAAAAACTATTTGCTGCTCTCATTTTCATTTTGTTCTCTGTCCTGTTCTGGGCATTCTTCGAACAAAGCGGAGGTTCATTAAGCTTGTTTGCTGCAAATAACCTAGATAATAAACTACTCGGGATGCTAGAAGTAAACCCGAATGGAGTGAATAATGCTGCTAACTCATTATTTGTAATCATTTTCGCTCCACTGCTTGGTCTTGTTTGGATTTGGCTTTCAAAAAGACGTCAAGAACCAAATACGGTTATCAAATTTGGACTCGGCTTCCTTTTCTTGGCAATGGCCTTCTATGTATTCTTTGCGACTAGATTCTTTGCCAACGTTGCGGGAATGACCTCTCTCGATGTATTCACTGTCGCCTATTTGATTATCACTTTTGGTGAACTTTGCCTCTCTCCAATTGGTCTATCCATTATGACCAAGCTCGCACCAAAGCCGTTGCAAGGTGTAATGATGGGGATGTGGTTTTTAGCAAGCGCTTATGGACAATATGTAGCTGGACTTTTAGGAGCAGGCATGACTTCTCCAAACCCAGAAGCTACTGCTGCCGAGAAGCTCATTTCTTATACCGATGGATATCAACAACTAGCCATCTATGCATTAATCGCGGGCGTAGTTCTCATCGCGATATCTCCTTTGGTCAGAAAATTGATGATGGAAGTAAAATAATAATTCTAATGAAGAAAATACTTTTTCAAACTGCATTTGCATTAATAGGATTCTCAATAGCATCTTCAAATGCTAATGCTCAAACAACAGGCATACCGGTTACAGCATCAATTAAGTCAGAAGCAGTAACTTCAACTCAAATCAACTGGATGACCGTTGAGGAGGCTATCGCAGCTGCCGCAAAGAATCCAAAAAAGATAATGGTAGATGTGTACACCAAATGGTGCGGCCCTTGTAAAATGATGTCACAAAACACATTCACTGATCCCACTTTTATCGAATACATGAACGCCAATTATTACTGTGTTAAATTCGATGCTGAATCAGCGGAGCCAGTTCAATATAAAGGTCAAACCTATTCTAATCCAGATTACGACGCTACAAAACAAGGTCGTAATGGAGTTCACCAATTTGCTAGATATCTAAATGTTTCTGCATATCCGACTCTCGTATTTCTTGATGAAAACGGTACCTATATCGGTCCTGTGGTTGGATATAAAGTGGCAAAAGACTTAGAGATTTTCGTCAAGTTCTTTGCAAACAACGATTACAAATCAGTTCTTACTCAAGAACAATGGGTGACCTACCAACAGAATTTTAAGCCTACTTGGTAAGCTTTTAAAATAGAACAAAAAAAATCCCTTGTCGATGACAAGGGATTTTTTTATGCTTTGTGATTGGAAATTATCCAAGTAATGCTTCGATTTTTTCAGTAAGGACGTTCTTAGGAACAGCTCCTACGCTTTTGTCAACCACCTGACCACCTTTCAAGAAGATGATTGTTGGGATATTGCGAATACCGAATTTTGCGCTGATATCTGGATTCTCATCCACATTCACTTTACCGATTACAGCTTTACCGTTATAATCGTTTGCCATTTCCTCAACGATTGGCGATACCATGCGGCAAGGACCGCACCATTCTGCCCAAAAGTCAATCATTACAGGCTTATCTGAATTCATTGCAAGTTCTGCAAAGTTTGAATCAGTGATTTCTACTGCCATGGTTTTTTATTATTTGTAAAAAAGTTATTTTAATTGATGCGCCCTATGACAACAATCCTTCCACATGTAATGTTCGGAATTTCTGACATATAACGGCCGGCAAAGGTAAAGAAATTTTTTAGAGTCTACATGGTATTACTTTTGCTCACATGGAAACAGTTGATCTATTAAGGGAAACACCAGTAGCTCTAGCAAACATGGTCAAAGAACTCGATAAAAGTCTATTGGTTGCAAAGCCAGATTCTAAATGGAGTATTCAAGAGCATGTGGGTCACTTGCTGACTATAGAAAGCTTGTGGATAGCGCGTTTTGATGATTTTGTACTTGAAAAACCCTTTCTAAGACCATGGAATGGGACCAACGCGGACAACGACGCAGGTCAATTCAAT
>JAIXWP010000148.1 GCA_027491215.1 Flavobacteriales bacterium
GTGAATCCGCAGAAATTGAATTTTGGGGATGTGACGAAGGATACCGATATGGTGGTTGATATTATTATAGAAAATAAATCAAGTAAGCCTGATCTGTTGTTGCGCTCTACATTTAGTAATGAGTTTGAAGTGAAATTTTCTACAAAACAATTGGAGCCGAATGGTCAATTGGTGGTTCGATTAAAATTTAATCCCAGAAAAAAAGGTGTGTTTCAAGAAGTTGGAGAGTTGTATTTCGCTTCTATGTCAACGCCTATTCAAATTCCGATTTCTGCAAAAGTTCTTTATGTAAATGTCAATGGTAATACTCCATGTCCTGATTTCAGCACACGTGCGGCGGATTGTTGTTCCAAGAATTTTTTTCTTGTCGAAGTTTATGATGCTGACACCAATGAGCCGATAGAAGGGGCGTTCGTACGTTTAGAAGAAGAGGGGTATTTGCATTTGAGATTGAAAACGAATAATGAAGGAAAGGTTTCCAATGAGGCACGTATTGGATTCTATGAATTGAGCGCTGAGAAGGAGGGTTATGATAAGAAAGTACTTTCTTCATACGTCAATAATGCGAATGCGAAGTTTGTGTTTTATTTGAAGAGGAATAGTGATCCTTCGACAGGCTCAGGAACCGAGGAGAAGGATATTGAGAGGGAACAAGAGGTGGAAGTTAGTTTGGAGTTGCCGGTGGATCGGTTTGTGCCGAACAATGTGGTGTTCTTGTTGGATATTTCGGGGAGTATGGGAGTAGGAGATAAATTGGAATTGATGCAGTATTCGCTTCAAGAATTGGTGTCAGTTTTAAGGAGTGTGGATCGAATGGCGTTAGTAAGTTATGCGGGCGATGCTACTGTTTTGCAAGCCACAACAAGCGGCACGAATAAGCAGGAACTAAGGGAAATCGTTGCAGGCATCAGAACCGGAGGAAAGACAAGTGGGGCGAAGGGATTTAAGAAGGCTTATCAATTGCTTCAAAAATCTAAGATTCAAGGAGGGAATAACCAATTGATCGTTATCACCGATGGTGCGTTCGCTGTAGAGGATCAAAAAGACATTGAGAAGATGGTAAAACGCTACGCAGCCAAGGGTTATGAGACCACAGTGGTAGCTATTGAGGCAAATAATTTTGCAAAAGATAAACTTGGATTTGTTTCGCAACTAGGGAATGGCTCATTTTTGCAGGTAGAAGACAAGACTTCCGCTGAGCGAGTGCTCATTGAGGAATTGAAGAAACAATCGGCCAAGTGAACAAATCAAACCACATTTTAATAGGTATTGCTGGGGGCAGTGGCTCGGGCAAGACTACCTTTCTCCGTGCTATTCTAGATCGTTTTGATAAGACGCAAATTGCTTTGGTAAGTCAGGATAACTACTATCTGCCAAAAAGCGCACAAGTCATCGATGAGAATGGTGTTACCAATTTCGACCTCCCTACATCTATCGATCGCGCGCATTTTTATCGTGACATGGTAGATCTAGTAGAAGGTAAGTCAATTGAGATCCTAGAATATAATTTCAATAATCCAGATTGGATTCCACAACCGATTTTCATTCATCCTGCACCTATCATTATCATGGAAGGACTTTTCGTATTTCACTATGAAGAGATTCGAAATAACTTAGATATGATGGTCTATGTAGATGCACATCATGAGAGCCGCTTGGAGCGTCGTATTCGAAGAGATGCCAAAGAAAGAGGCTATCCAGAACATGAGGTTCGTTATCAGTGGGCGAATCATGTTAGGCCTTCAGAACTTCAATATTTGGAGCCTTACAAATCAGAGTGTCAGTTAGTAGTAGATAATAATCACAGTTTCGATGATGGGTTGAATCAACTCATTGATTTCATTAATAAGAAGTTGGGCTGAACTTTTTTCACCGAGCCGTTGTTATTGAATCTCAAAGCACATAACAATGAAGAAAATTTATCATCTCGCAAACTGTGGCACTTGTCAGCAGATCTTGGATGAATTCGGAGCAAAGGGAAAGGACTTTGAGAAGCAGGACATTAAGACTTCCAAAATCACCCCAGAGCAGTTAGAAGAAATGAAAGAGCTTGCTGGGAGTTATGAGGCATTGTTCAGTCGTCGCGCACTCAAATACCGCGAATGGGGCTTAAATGAAAAAGAATTGTCTGAAAAGGAATACCGTCAGTATATCCTTGATGAATACACTTTCTTGAAGAGACCAGTTGTTATCAATGGAAAAGATATTTTCATTGGCAACGCTCCTAAAATTGTGGCTGCGGCGAAAGCTTCGATGTAATTGTTATCTCTCGTTTCCAGAATTTCACCGCGTATATTTGTGCAATGGATGCTAAGGTAAAGGCCCATTTCGCACTGGCTGCTGTTGCGTTGATTTATGGTGCGAATTATATCATTGCAAAGTCGGTTATGCCGGATCCAATCGATCCGAATAGTTTCATCACTCTTCGAGTGGGTGGGGCGCTCCTTTTATTTTGGATTATTGCCGCGCGTTATTTTCAAATTCCATCGAAGGAGGATTGGGGACGATTTGTTCTTTGTGGTCTTACGGGTGTTGCCATTAATCAGCTTTGTTTTTTCAATGGCCTTGCACTAACATCTCCAATCAATAGTTCGATTATTATGACCAGCAATCCCATTATGGTGTTGGTTATATCTGCTTTTTTATTACGATCCTCTATTTCTGTCACGAAAATTATAGGCGTGGTCATTGGCGCTATAGGTGCCGTAAGTTTGCTAGTACTGAGTAATCAAACCGACAGTACAGGTCTACATTTTCAAGGTGATATTTTTATTCTCATTAATTCTCTGTCCTACGCTTTTTATCTTGTGCTTGTCAAACCATTGATGTCAAAATACCATCCCATGCTTGTGATCGCATGGGTATTTACGATTGGTTTTATTGCGGTGTTGCCATTCGGTGGTTCAAGTCTTACTGAAGTGAATTGGTCGGTGCTCAGCACATGGCAATGGTTCACTGTTTTTTATGTGATTATCTTCGTCACATTCCTGACATATCTATTTAATATCATTGCGCTTTCGATTCTCACGCCAACAATAGCGAGTGCTTATATTTATCTGCAACCTCTTTTGGCAGGGGTATTTTCATTTCTATTTTCTTTCTATCTCACGCAAGATTATTCTGGCGACATCACGCTCCCGAAAGTCATCTGCACGCTACTAATCTTCCTCGGCATCTACCTCACCTCGCGGGCTCGCTAACGCTCGCGACGGGTACCTTCGGTGACGGGTAGTCGCTTCGCTCCTGACGGGTACTTCGTGGCTGGTAGTCGCTTCGCTCCTGGTTTTCCGCTTGTGCGGAATAGGATGCCGCTATCCTATTCCGCGCGAGCGGAACGCCATTCGCAACGCGAATACCCGGCAGGAGCGTCAGCGACTACCCGTCACCGCAGGTACCTGACACGAGCGCAGCGAGTACCTGTCATGAGCGAAGCGAATTGATGAGGGCGAGTAATTGGCGGGAGAGTGTTTGAAGTTTTTTATCTAGTAGCCTGAAGTATTCAATGGAAATCAATTCTGATTCAATTAATAATTCCAATATTGAACTTACTTCGAATAATGAACTTCTTGAAATTACATAAAACCGACTTTGGTCGCTATTTGTGTTACGTCCACTTCCTTCGGCAATGTTTAACATGATGCTCAGTGTAGCTCTCCCTAGCTGATTTTTGATATAAAATTCAACTTTTGATTGTGAAATGAATTTAAGCATTTCTACATTGATGTCTTTAGCGAGCGTATAAACTTTCAGTTTGTGATATTGATACATAGAAGCAATATTCCAATATTTTTTCAGAAAATAAAAGGTATAATTTATTCTATATATTCAGCATATTATATGAATAGAAACTTAAAAGTCGTGTTGTGAAAGATTCATCTTTCACAACACGACTTCATAATAAGTCTAGCGAAAAAAATTCTGAAGAAACAAATCTCCAAGAGAGTATAGCGAGCAATCCTATTCCGCACAAGCGGAAAACCATGAGCAACGCGAATACCAGTCAGGAGCGAAGCGACTACCCGTCAGGAGCGTTAGCGACTACCCGTCACCGCAGGTACCTGACACGAGCGCAGCGAGTCTAGATTTCGAATTGGATGGAGGTGAGGTAGAAGCGACCGGCTTGTGGGTAAAGGAGCTTCTCCGTTATTCTCGATCCTACGATGTAACTGTAAGTGTATCCATTGCTGCTATACATCGCGTCTAGAGCATTGTTGACCATACACTGAACTGTTACACTCGACTTATTTTTAAATGTATGTTTCCATTGTACTGAAACATCATTTACAAAATATGCATCCAAACTTAAATACTCGCTTTGTGTATTATCTAGGTATTGCTTACCTACATAGCGCGGCATCCAATTGAAGTAGAAACTTTTCCAGAAATTATATTCTATTCTTCCACCTGCAATGACGGATGGGGAAAAAGAAATATCTGTGTTGGTGTAATTGTTATTTACGATAGCAAAATCAACGGTGTAATCGTAAAGTGTTTCAGTGAAGTTTTGAATTTTATTTTGACTCAACGTAACGTTTGCTTCTGCATACAGTCTTTTGTGTATTTGAGCATTTGCTTCTATTTCAATACCTCTCCTGAAACTCTTGTCTACGTTAGTTCTTAGCGGTGCGCCAACATCATTTAATTCACCTGTAAGAACCAATTGATTTTTGTAGTTCATGTAATAAATATTGGCTTTCACTCCGAATTTATTACCTGTGAATTTATATCCTGCTTCAATGTCTAACATGCTTTCAGACTTTGGAGTAGTTCCCTCTAACGCATCAACGTAGTCGTTACGATTCGGTTCTTTGTTGCCAATGGCTGCAGAAGCATAAGTGCTATGACGATTATTAATCGTGTATGAAACTCCTAATTTAGGATTGAAGAAGAATAATTGATCATCGACATCGTAAGCGCGAAGATCATTGTCAATTCCTTTGGTTCTGTAGTCGACTAGACGACCTTGAATATCGATGTAAGTGTGTAATTTTTCTGTGACATTGATAGCGCTTCGGAAATAAATGTTTCCATCATTCTTCGTACTATTTCCTTCATAGTATCGATTGTCTTTGATAGCATCGAATGCGTATTGCATCCATGTGAGTTCACCGAAGTGTTCACCCACATACTGATTCGCTGCACCTCCCAAGGTGAATTCATTGCGGCCTTTTCGATGGGTGATGGAGAAGGTGGTTCCATAAAAATCATTTCGCAACCATCTTCTGCGCACTATATCTGTTGATGTAATACTATCATTCGGAGGTGTCAGTCCATATCTTTCAAAATCTTCAGAAGCCTTAAACTCCTCAAAGAAACCAGCACCTTTGGTGTAGTGAGCGGCAACGTTTAGTACCCATCGTGCATTGAAATTGTGTGCAAGATGAAGTTGGTATTGACTCTGCTTATAATCATCTACTTGATTGGCATAGGTGTAATAATTATAAGTGCGGCCGCTTGTCAGGAGGTTTTGTGTTTCTGCTTCAGTAAGCCCGTTATTCGCGGCATACGTGAGCATCGAGTCACGGTTATTAATCAATCGAGAGTGAGGAGTGCCATACCAAGATTGGTAAGTTCTTTCTTGTCCTGAAAAAACGGTCGCTTTTAAACTTGTTTTATTTTTAATGTAAGAACCACTTAAAAAGTATGAACCCAACCGAGCGGTCGCTCGGTCGATATAACCATCCGATGCAATACGCGATAGACGGCCTTCAACTACGAAGTGATCACTAATTTTTCCAGTGCCAAAAGCAACTGTATTTTTCAATGTGTTGAATGAGCCAAATGTGTTGCTTAGTCGAACGTATGGATTAAAATTAATTTTATTAGTACCTAGCCTTATAGACCCTCCGAAGGAAGCCGTACCGTTGGTACTTGTCCCGACACCGCGCTGGACTTGGATGTCATCTGTTGTAGATGCAAAGTCGGGTAGATTTACCCAAAACACTTGCTGACTTTCTGGGTCATTCAGAGGAATGTCGTTAATAGTAACATTGATGCGAGAAGGGTCGCTTCCTCGCAGCCAAAGACCAGTGTAGCCGATACCTGTTCCGCCATCAGAAGTAAAGACAAGTGAAGGCACTGATCGCAGCAGGTAGGGAATGTCTTGTCCAAGGTTGAGCTTTTCAATCTGCTCTTTGGAAAGATTGTTAAACGTCATCGGAGTGATGTCTTCTGCACGGGTAGAAATGATAACTACTTCCGTTAGTGTTTGCGTGGTCGTGTCGATCGACGACGCAGGAGTTTGGGTGAATGCCGTCATTGCAGCACAACCCAGCATTGCCGTAATGGCAAATTTGTGTAACATGTTAATTAATAAAATTAAAACGGTTAATCAATTCCACGCCCAAGGGTCAGACGCGGTTTAACTAACAACCTATTTCCCTTGGCGGCATAACCCGCCCAGGTTCCACCTCACGTGAGTGAGGTAAGGGTATAATCTCAGTCTCGCACATAACGAGACACCCCTGAGAACGATGCAAATGTAATGTGAAAATTCGGGATTCGGGATTCGGAATTCTTAATTCTTAATTCTTAATTCGGGATTGGAAATTCTCCAATCACCCAACTTTCTAACCCATTCGTCATTTGTTCTCGGCAAAGCCGAGATTATTTGTCACTTGTAATTTGTCATTGAACTCTAGCATCCTAGAATATTCAAATGGAATTTACCGAATTTGAAGTCGTCGGAGTAATAGACTTCTCCGGTTTTTGTAAAAATAAGATTGCGCATGTTGTTGCTTGGAATGCCGTGGGTGGCATCGTATTCAATCAGGACGCTCTTTTTAACTACTGGATCGAAAGGGGTAAATCGGAATAAGCCACCTTCAATTCCATCATAAGGAATCGCAGTGAACCACATCACTCCGCTTGGAGTAACATGTTGTAGTCGTAGTGCGCGTTTGTTGACTAGTTCATGTTCCATTTCATATTCTACAAATTGATCTACTGAGTCACCTTCTTTTTCTGGGAATACATATTGAAAAACTTTATACGGCTCAGAGGCTATCCAAACATTACCTCTTGAATCTACTTGCATGCCACTGGACCATTCCTCTGTATTTAAGGCCACGCGGTGAAGCGTCTTATCGTCTAGTCTAAATACACCATCCGCCCATGTGTTGAACCAAAGTTTACCATTTTTATCCTGAACAATTTGTGAAACAGTTCTAGGATACTTCTCGGAGTCATTCGTGATCTCACCCCCATGTAGGACATGTGTAAACTTTTTGCCATCAAAATGATAAATACCATTAGAAGTACCCATCCATACTAGACCAGTTCGATCTACTTGTAAGGAAAGAATATCCATTGCATTGCATGTGGGTAAGTCTTTTCCGAGATTATTGTCTTTACCACTTCCATTGATATCAGCCATCGAATAGTTGACGAATTTATTACCATCAAATCGTGAGAGTCCTTTTGCCGTGCCTATCCAAATATGTCCAAACCAGTCTTGTGTTAAAGAGAATACGCAGTTACTAATGAGCCCATCTGCCTCGGTTAGGTGGTAGTATTTGTTATCTCTGTACACATAAATACCTTCACCCGATGTGGCAATCCATATCTGACCATTTCGGTCTTCAAAGGTCTCGAGAATTGAGACGTTTTTTTCAGTAAGGTCTCCGATACTGCTCATAAACAAGTACGTCTGTCCCGTTTTGATCATGCTGTCTTGAGGTTCCGGCCATTGAAGCGTTTTGGCTGCCAAGGAGGTAGGTTGTTGCGCAGTAGAATTGTCCTGCCCAGAACAAGATGATAGCGCTGCGATAAGCACTGATGCTACCAAAATGAAGAAGTGCACCGGGCTGAATTTTGGAAATTGAAGCGGATTCATATGTTGAATGATTTAAGTGTTTACTATTGATGCGTTGTTTCAATTAAATGAACACGACAATAGTAGAACCCTTGTTTGTAGCGGTAGTAAATGAAGTGTAAAAAAGTGTAAAAGCTTCGAAATCAGATTTATTTTCTTTCGCTATTAGGGTTAATTTGCACCATGAAGTGGTCTGGAGTCATAGCTATCTGGTCGGCGATCACCTTATTGGTGTCGGTTGGGTTTTTACAAAATGAGGAAGAGGTTTCTCAAAAACACCTTGAAGTGGTGCTCCGAGAAATAGGGCATGAATTGCTGCTTGCGGGGGGAGATTCGGTCTCGCATGTGCTTCCTGTCAAGATGATCAAGCAGAATACTTACCAGATTTCCTTTGAGTCGTCCTTTCGTTTTTGGCCAGATAGCTTGATCAAGCTGACTAAAGGGAAATTAGAGAAATATGGATTTTCACAAGATTATATTGTGAATGTAAAGGAATGTAAAAAGCAAGAAACCATTTATGCCTTTGAAATTCGGACGAAGGAGGAGAACATACTTCCTTGCACAGGAAGAGAGCAAGGTCTCGGATGCTATGATATCCACATTGAGTTTATTCAAAAAGAGCAGAATCGAATACCCATGTTTATGCTGATGGGGCTGCCAGTTATACTCGCCGGAATATTTATTCGAAAAAAATATCAAAAGAAAGAGAAGCAGTCAATTGAAATGAGTGAGGAGCCCTTTATCGCAATCGGCGACCTCAAGCTTTATCCAGAAAGATTTAAAGTTGCTTATCTAGATCAAATAGTAGAGCTAACAGAAAATGAATCAAAGGCACTCAAGATTTTTAGTCAAAATATTAATGCAGTAGTCGAACGAGAAGAATTGATGAAAGAAATTTGGGAGGACCGCGGCCTAGTGGTTATCAGCAGAAATGTTGATGTACTGGTTTCTAAGCTTCGGAAAAAGCTGAGTTTTTATCCAGCTATCAAAATCACCAATGTTCACGGTCGGGGCTACCGATTGACTATAGAGGACTAGTCTTAGTTGTTATAGTGAATTCCAAGCGCATAAAATTCTTCCGCATTTGAATTCTCTATATTTGACTCATGAATTCCCCATCGAAAAGAACGTTTTTGAAGGTTGCCTTGCTCGCTGCACCACTGCAGGCGCTCGTGACTACCACCCCGGTCTTTTTAGTTTTGGATAATGACCTGAGAGTCCTTCCCGTCATTTGGTTCATGGTCAGCATATGGATTTTTGCGATGTGGTGGATCAATATGGTGCTCTACAATAAATTTCAAGGAACTTGGAAATATTATTTTATCACCTTCGTGGTGGTAATGGGTGTTAGCATCACTCTTAGGTGGTGGGTGGAGCAAAATGCCAACTTTATCCATCTTTTAGATCAAGCTGTTGGAATTAATAGAAAACCACCACTTTTAACAGGAAGCTTTGTTGCATTGCTGAATAACGCTCTCATTATTGTTTTTCAGATGTTGTTGAGATACCGCGAAAATCAAATTAACATCGTCAAAGATCTTGCTGCAGCAAGGATATCTCAAGTCGAAGCACAGTACCAAAATCTGCGCAACCAAGTTCATCCTCACTTCTTATTCAATTCTCTGAATACACTAAAAGTACTGGTGAAGAGAGATCCTATAAAGGCTGAAGGGTACATATTGAAACTATCTCAATTCTTGCGAACTACGCTTCAAGCGGAGAAGGATGACTTAGTAACAGTGGAAAATGATCTGGCAATAGGCCTTAATTATCTGGAGATTCAGAGCATCCGATTTGATGGAGGTTTTAAGGTAGATAACAAGTTAAAGTTAGACGTGTCTAACATGGATCATTTACCCATTCTAACATTTCAAACCTTATTCGAAAATATTTTAAAGCATAATAAGGTGAGCGAAGAAGATCCTATTTTGATTTCTATTTATCAAAATAAAAATGGATACTTAGTAGTAGAAAACTCAACCCATTCGAACTGGATTAACTCTGAAGACAGCACCGGTCTTGGACTTGAGAATTTACGTAAGCGCTTTACTTTAAAGGGTGGAGAGGATATACTTATCGAACATACGGAATCTATTTTCTCAGTGAAATTTAAAGCGCTTAAGGCATGAGAATTTTAATCATTGAAGATGAAAAATTAACGGCTGAAGACCTTGTTGAGTCTATCCAATCGGCATTACCCCAAGCTATTATTGTCGGTGTGATTCCTTCTATAGAAAGAGCTTTGTCTTTCTTTTCAAACAAACCGGAGATTGATTTGATCTTCAGTGATATTCAATTACAGGACGGTGTGAGTTTTGAAATTTTTCATCAAATAGAAATTCGCTGCCCTATCATTTTTTGTACTGCATTTAATGAATATGCACTGCAAGCTATTAAGGCCAATGGAATAGATTATATTTTGAAGCCATTTGCTGTAGAAGATATTAAGAATGCGTTAATGAAATACTTGTCATGGAAAACCATGATGACTGGAGCGGGTGAACAAATCGAGCAACAACTTTCTGGACTTTTGAAAGCTATTGGTGGCTCGAAAAAGCAATCGTTGTTAGTGCATTATCAAGGACGCATCATCCCTGTGAGCCAAGATGATGTTGCAATTTTTTTCAAAGAAAATGATGTGACGTATCTCATCACCAAGCAATCAAAGAAATACGTTTATGAACGAACACTCGAACAACTAGAAGATGAGTTGAGTCATCAGTTTTTTCGCATCAATCGCCAATGTATTATTCAGAGAGATGTAGTGGTGGAAACGATTCAATTGTTCAATCGAAGACTAGAAGTTCTCATCACTGTAACTGTTTCTTTCAAACTAGAGGTAAGTCGAAATAGAGTAGCTAATTTCTTGAAATGGTTGAAAGGAGATTAGCCTGACCATTCAAGGGAGTAATTGTACCGTTGACAAAGCCTAAGTAGTCTTGCTTGTTTTACCCTATCTAAGTTCGCATCGTTAAATTAAAGCGATATGCGATTCTTAGTTTTATTTCTTCTTCTAATAGGCTTTGCAGGAGCACTTCAGGCTCAAGTCGAGATTTCTTCGTTTGAACAATTCAAAGCCATAGCTGATACATCTGCAAATGCTCAAAAGCAATGGCGAAAGCAGCAGGACTTGGCTGCACTTACTACGAAGTCCGCTTTTGGTAATGTCCTTAACCCGAGGGTTCCTGTTTCAGCATCCATCACAAATAATACGAACCTTGCGGTCAACTTCATCCCTGCAGAAATTTTTGGTGGACCTGCTGGCACTTTCAATCAGGTTCAGTTTGGTCAACAATATGTAACAGTGCTCAATATCGCTCCGCAGTTTGATATTCTTCAGCCGAAGCATATCGGTGAGGTCAAAAGTGCTCGATTGAATGAAACGCTTCAGGAAAAGACGGTGGCCATTAATAAGAAAAGCTTCCATGAGCAGTTAAATGCGATTTATCACAACATTCTTTCAATCAAAGCACAACAGGATATACTTCGTGAAAGCGTTGATATCGCTATTCGAATCAGCAAGGTGGTGGATGATAAATTCGAAAAAGGAATTGCTAGTCGAAGTGATAAAAACGATGCAGAAGTTAATTATCTCAATCTTTCGAATTCACTGAGTCAATCAGAGATAACGCTGCAACAAGAATACCTCAAGGCGAAGAGCTTGATGGACCTGGATAGGGAATTGTCATTCAACCAGAGTATTTGGAGCTTGGAAGTAGAGTTGATGAGTGTCGCTGCAAACGGAGAATTGACAACAGATTATTATAGAACCAAAGAGCTTTTTCAAGCACAAGAATTTAAGAATATTAAGCTGGATCACTTGCCCACATTGTCTTTTTTCTCATCATTCAATTGGCAGAATAATAGCAATGCAAGTTTTTTGGATAGTGAGCAACCTTGGATTAGTAGCTCTTTTTTTGGACTTCGTTTGACCTATGAATTCCCAACTAATGTGAGCAAGCTCGCAGCATTTGGGAGCAGTCGAATCAACTATGACATCGCAAAACTGGAAACGGAACATCAAAATTTACAAGCAAAGGTTGAGAATCAAAGGCTGACGAATAACTACTTGCAAGCGGTACAAAGTTTTCAAAACGCTCAATCTGTTTTTGCTTTAGAACAAAGTTCTTTTACCTCGTCTCAAGATAAATATGATGCGGATATCTTACCATTATATCGTTTGCTGGAGGCTCAGAATAAAATGATCAATAGCAAATTGAAAGTGGCTACAGAAAAGGCTACTTGTGCATTCCAATTACAAAACATTCAAATAAATAATTCCATAAAATGAGGAAGATTCATTTTTTCTCTCAGGTCTTAATAGGCCTTATTTTCCTAGCTTCTTGTTCGTCAAATGAGGGAGAAGTTTCTCCAATAAAAAAGGACATTACTGAAACCGTTTTTGCCTCTGGAAGTCTTGAGGCAGAAGACCAATATCAATTGATTGCTCAGACGGAAGGATACATCAAGGATATGCATTTCGATGAAGGAGACTCAGTGATGCTAGGACAGGAGCTTGCAATTATAGAGAACATTACATTTGAAGCAAATCGCACTGCGACTTCAGAGCAATTGCGAATAGCAGAGTTCAATTTGACTTCTAACGCACCAGCCATTCAAGAAGCAAATGCAAATCTTGAATATGCATTGTCAAAAAAAGAGCAAGATGAAAAACAAGTTCAACGTTACCGAGAATTGTATAAAAAGGAAAGTGTTTCTGCATTGGAGCTAGAAAATATTGAATTGACATATGCGCAATCGGATGCTAATGTTAAAGCACTCGAAAAGCGACTTGATCTTCTCAAGCAACAAGCGAAGCAAAGCGAAATTAATCAGCGAGCACAAGAAGATATTGCGAGTTATAATAGTGCATTCAATAGTCTGAAAGCGTTGAGTGACGGAAGAATCGTGAAGCGTTATAAGCAACGTGGAGACTACGTTAGAAAAGGAGATGTAATTTTTTCTATTGCCAATGAAGCCACTATTATAGGGAAATTGAACGTGGATGAGAGCAGCGTGGAAAAACTAAAGATCGGACAGGAAGGTGTGGTTAAATTAAATACAAACAGCTCAAAGCTTTATAAAGTAAAACTCACCAAAATGAATCCAATGTATGATGATGCTTCTCAATCTTTCTTATGCGAGGTGATGTTTCTTGAACCGTTGGAATTTATGGTTTTGGGAACACGTTTAGAATCTAATATCAACGTTGCATTTAAAGAGGAGGCGCTACTTATTCCTCGAGCTTATTTGAGCTATTCGAATACGGTACAAGTGAAAGGTGAGGAGACAGAGCGAAAAGTAGACGTTGGTATTAAAAGCACTGAATGGGTAGAAGTAACAAGTGGGCTAACTCTTGATGATGTTTTAATTCCATTAAAGAAGTAGTATGAAGAAAGGTATCAATACTGACATTGCTGTCACTTACACCGTCACGGGCCGCAAGCAGACGTTTGTGGCGGTTTTGGGGGTGCTGCTGGGAATGTCCGTTTATATTTTTATGAACTCTATGAATAATGGCTTTGATCGTTCTGCAAACGCGGCGTTTTTTAAGTCTACTCCTCATATTCGTTTGTATAAGGATGATGTGCTTAGCGAGCCTCTCAATAAAGATACCACGACTACGACGATTATCATTAATCCTAAGATTGTCCCTTCAAGCAAGAAGATGAATGATCCAGCTTCTATCATTGCTCAATTGCGCGCTGACAAAGAGGTCGCACTGGTATTGCCTCAAGTGAGTGTGAGTGGTTTTTATAGTATGGGAGAGTCTCAAATTAGTGGAAGAATCATTGGGCTAAAGCCGGAAGCTGGAGACAGCATGTTTGATATTAGTTCGTTTATGGTGCAAGGTCAGTTTACGGATCTTTCTAAATCAGCCAATGGAGTGGTCATTGGATCTGGAATAGCCGCAAAGTTCAATGTTGAATCAGGAGATCGAATTTCATTTCTTAGCTCTAAAGGAGTGACGGAAAGCCTCGAGATTGTTGGGATTTTTGAAACGAGTAATGCTGCTGAAGATAAGAGCAAGGCCTATGTGAATTTGTCCAAAGCACAACAGTTGATGCGCGAAAGCAGCTCTTATGTGAGTGATATCAATATCAATTTGGCGGACTATAAGCGGGCCACATTAAAAGCGAGCGAAATAACTAAAATAGTAGGATATAAGGCGGAGGGTTGGGAAGAAGCTTATTCAAGCTATGTCGCGGGTTCGCGGATGCGAACCATCGTGATCACATTCGTATCGTTGACGCTGTTATTGGTTTCAGGTTTTGGTATTTATAATATTCTAAACATGACGGTAAGTCAAAAAATTAATGATATCGCCATATTAAAAGCGATGGGTTTCAACGGAGCGGATGTGATTCGGATTTTTGTTACTCAAGCAATGATAGTTGGTATCCTTGGAGTAACGGGCGGTGTCTTGCTTGCGCTTGTCGTAGTCAATCTGATGAAACACGTTTACATCGGCGGTGATATTGGTTATTTCCCCATTCAATTCGAGCTGTATGAATTCGCAAAAGGAATTACTATCGGATTATTCATAACATTTCTTGCAGGTTATATACCCGCTCGGAAAGCAGCTAAGGTGGATCCTGTAACTATATTCAGAAAATAAAATGACGCATATTCTTCAAACAAAAGATATTCGAAAGAAATTCTATAACCCTACAGAATTCGAAGTTCTGAAAGGTATTAGTATCGATGTCAATAAGGGCGAATTTCTCACGCTCATTGGTAAATCTGGAAGTGGTAAGTCTACGCTGTTGTACGTTCTCTCTACCATGGATACGGATTATACGGGTAAAATGATTATTGATGGAGAAGATTTGAAGGGTTACGATCAAGACAAACTTGCAAAAATTAGAAATGAAAAAATAGGATTTGTTTTTCAGTTTCATTATTTGCTTACTGAATTTACTTGTCTCAAAAATGTTATGATCCCTGCGCAGCGCCTTGGTAAATACTCGGAAGAGGAAATAGAATTTCGATCAATGGAAAAATTGAAAATGCTAGGACTAGAAGATCAAGCTTTGAAGCCAGCATCGAAACTCTCTGGAGGTCAACAACAGCGCGTAGCCATCGCTCGTGCCTTAATCAATGACCCTCTAATCATCATGGGAGATGAGCCAACTGGGAATCTCGATTCTAAAAATTCACAGATCGTATTTGATATTCTTCAAGAACTTGCGCACCATCAACATCAAACTATCATTGCTGTGACGCATGATCTTGATTTTGCGAAAGCAAGCGATCGTACCATTGAAATGATGGATGGATTGATTCTTCCATCGTAGAAATGACTAGCTAATTTTGCTCCAATCGCTCTTGTGCTGTGCGATGAGGGATAGATGCTCTGTCATACAACGGTTTTTTTCTTCAGACAACATCGGATCATCATCTATGATTTCAAGCGCCATTTCACGCGCATAGGAAAGCATTTGTTGGTCTTTAGCAAGGTCTGCTATTCGGAGATTCATCAATCCGCTTTGCTGCGTGCCGGTGATATCTCCAGGACCTCTCAATTCTAAATCTACTTCTGCAATCTTAAAACCATCATTTGTTTCGACCATGGTTTCTAATCGTCTACGCGCATCAGCACTCAATTTGTGTCCTGTCATAAGGATGCAATAACTCTGGTCTGCGCCTCTACCAACGCGACCACGTAATTGGTGCAACTGCGATAGTCCAAAGCGCTCGGCACTTTCTATCACCATCACGGATGCGTTCGGAACGTTCACTCCAACTTCAATAACAGTGGTGGCTACCATTATTTGCGTTTGCCCTTCTACAAAGAGTTTCATTTCGTGCTCTTTGTTTTCATTTTTCATTTGCCCGTGAACAATACTGATACGGTAGTCGGGTAGGGGAAATCTTCGTGCAATCGATTCATAGCCGTCCATCAGGTCTTTGTAATCCATGACTTCACTTTCTTCAATCAATGGATAAACCACATATATCTGTCGGCCTTTTTTAATCTCGTTTTCCATGAATTGAAAAACTTCTATTCGTTTTGCATCGGATTTATGCAAGGTCTGTATGGGCTTTCTACCGGGCGGTAGCTCATCAATGACACTGATATCCAGATCGCCGTACAAGGTCATTGCCAATGTGCGCGGGATTGGAGTTGCTGTCATGACTAACACGTGTGGAGGCAAGGCAGCTTTCTTCCATAAAGCCGCACGTTGCGCTACACCAAAGCGATGCTGTTCATCTATAATTACTAATCCTAAGTTCTGAAATTGAACCACGGGTTCAATTAACGCGTGTGTACCAATCAATAATTTTATTTCACCTGATAGCAATCTTTCATGAATGATTTTTCTCTCTGATTTTTTAGTCGAACCAGTGAGCAATGTAACATTCAAATTCAATGGTGCGAGCAATTCTGAAATGCCATGAAAGTGCTGCTGGGCAAGGATTTCAGTAGGTGCCATCAGACAAACTTGATAGCCGTTGTCTATTGCTAATAATGCACTCAATACGGCCACAATTGTTTTACCACTCCCCACATCTCCTTGTATCAAACGATTCATGTGATATCCGCGAGCGACATCCGAGCGTATTTCTTTGATCACTCGTTTCTGTGCGTTGGTCAACTCAAAAGGAAGATGCTTCTCATAAAATGTATTGAAGACTTCGCCGACTTTCTGAAAAACGACACCACGCTCCAATTTGGTGTTGAGCAATTTCTGCTTCACCAATTGCATTTGAATGAAAAATAATTCCTCAAACTTCAAGCGTCTTCTCGCAGCCTCTAGCGCGGTAGCGTTCGACGGAACGTGCACTTGCATCAAGGCTTCCGAACGAGGCATCAACTTGAATTTTGCTAGTACTTCTTCAGACAAATTCTCCGGAACACGACCGTTGACTTCTTCTATTAATTGTCGCGTCAGTTTTGCAATGCCATTGCTATTAAGTCCTTTTGCGCTGAGTTTTTCAGTGGTGCTGTAAACGGGCTTTAATTCGTTGCCATTGGTAATTCTTGCTTGCTCTAGAATTTCAATCTCGGGATGTGCGATGTTGTATTTTCCCTTGAACTCCGTAGGCTTGCCGTAAATGATATACGTCTGATTCAACTGAATCGCCGCCTTCGCCCATTTGATGCCTTTAAACCAAACGAGTTCCATGCTTCCAGATTCATCGCGAAAAACTGCAGTAAGACGTTTCGCTCTTCCATCTCCTAGTTCTTTCACACTCACAAACTGTCCCATGATTTGTACCGCAACGGAATCGCTGGCGATATCACGAATCTTCATCACCTTCGAACGATCGACATAACGAAAAGGGTAGTGCAAGAGCAGTTGACCCCATGTATAAATACCGAGCTCCTTCTGCAATGACTCCGCACGCTGCGGTCCCACGCCTTTTAGATATGATATGTCGTTGTGAAGTGACAACATGCTGCGAAAGTAATTCGAAGGAACGAATGTTATACGCCTCTGAATAGAATGGGAATAAACTCCTTTTTCGTTTCTTTGTGCTATGGATTTGAATCTAAATGGAAAGGTAGCCGTGGTATGCGGCTCTACACAAGGCATTGGCTATGCCGCAGCATTAGAATTGGCACAACTCGGAGCACGTGTTTTTTTGATGGCGCGCAATGAAGATAAGTTGAAAGAGGCGGTAGCTACTTTGCCCAGCCCGTCAGGCGCTGAGCATGGTTATCTCGTTGCGGATTTTGCACATCCTACAAGTGTTGAGGAATGCATAAAAGGTTTTACAACTAAGCATAAAGCGAATATTCTAATCAACAATACAGGCGGTCCAAATCCAGGTCCGGCGATCGATTCGGATATCGAGTCATTTCGAATGGCCTTCAATTCTCATTTGATCAATAATCACATCCTCGCGCAGGCTTTGGTTCCTGGCATGAAGGAATTAGGATATGGAAGAATTATTAATGTGATCAGCACAAGTGTGAAACAACCTCTTCCCAACTTGGGTGTGAGTAATACTATTCGCGGGGCTGTTGCCAGTTGGTCGAAGACGCTGGCGATGGAACTAGGTGCATTTAATATTACTGTGAATAATGTATTACCAGGTGCTACGGAGACGGGGCGTTTGGATCAGATCATAAAAAATAAAGCTGCGAAAGTAGGCGTACAAAGTGAGGATGTTAGGCATGAGATGGCGAATGAGGTTCCAATGAAAAGATTGGGTCAACCACAAGAAATCGCTGCAGCTATAGCCTTCCTTGCTTCTCCAGCTGCTTCATATATCAACGGAATCAACGTTCCTGTGGATGGTGGACGCACATTATGTCTCTAACTTCGCAGTATGCTTAAAGGTCTTGTTTTAAAATCTACAGGTAAAAACTACGAGGTAAAGGGCGAGGATGGGCAATTTTATAATTGCCAAATTCGTGGACGGCTGCGATTGAAAGGCTTGGTAACAACCAATCCTATCGCTGCGGGAGATATTGTAGAATTTGAAATAGACACGGAAGGAAACGGACAAATCAAGGATATCGCAGAACGAAAGAATTACATCATTCGAAAATCTGTGAATCTCTCGAAGGAAGCGCAGATCGTGGCTTCGAATATTGATAATGCATTTTTAATAGTCACTACCACACGACCACAAACTACTCCTGGTTTTATCGATCGATTTTTAATCACAGCAGAAGCTTACGGAATTCCAACGACGTTGGTATTTCATAAAATCGATCAGTACACACCAGATGAATTGTATGATGTAGAAGATCTTATCGAAACCTACATGAAAGCGGGTTATCCCGTGTTGGTCACTTCTCTTGTGAATGGACAGAATTTGGATGTGATGCAAGAAAAAATGAAAGGTGGCATCAATCTATTAAGCGGACACTCCGGCGCAGGAAAATCATCGCTGGTGAATTATTTTATTCCCGGAAAAGAAATTCGAATCGGCGATATTTCTGAGTCAAGTAATAAAGGTCAGCACACGACCACTTTTGCAGAAATGCACGAATTGCCTTTTGGAGGCTACATCGTGGATACCCCGGGTATCAAGGGTTTTGGACTAGTAGATATTCCAAAAGAAGAAATCCCCAATTATTTTATTGAATTTTTCAAGCTACTACCCGAATGTAAATTCGGTAATTGTAAACACATCAACGAACCAGGTTGCGCGGTCATCAAAGGCCTCGAAACTGGCGACATCGCTGAATCCCGCTACCGCTCCTACCGCTCCATGATGAATGATGAAGAGGAGAGAAGTATTTATCGGTAGAGACGAGCTACAGCTCGTCTCTGCGCGCAGCGCTAAATTTGTCACTTGTCACTTGTCACTTGTCACTTGTCACTTGTCACTTGTCATTTGTCACTTGTCATTTGTCACTTGTCATTTGTCACTTGTCATTTGTCCCTTGTCATTTATCCCTTGTCATTTATCCCACGCCAAGCATTGCGCGCTTCGCCGGCGCCATCTTATCTAGCGTTCGCACCATCATGGATAATCTTGGATTTTTTAAGAAGAAGTCGCGGTGTTTGTCGATGAATCGCCAGAACAAACCGTCCCATTCGTCGCACCACGCACCAGTAGGATAGTGGCTCATTTTGCGGATATAATTACTGCCGCTGATATATGGCTTCGTACTCATGATACCACCGTCTGCAAATTGTGACATGCCATAAACGTTCGGCACCATCACCCAATCATATGCATCAATAAACATTTCCATAAACCATCGATACACTTCATCGGGATCAAATTCTTGCAACGCCATGAAGTTTCCAATCACCATCAATCTCTCTATGTGATGAGCATAAGCGCTTTCATTGATGCGTTTGATCGCATCGTCAATCGGCGGAACGCCGGTGGTTCCGGTCCAATAAGATGCTGGAATTTTTTTGGTGTGCTGAAAGAAATTTTTCTTGCGTTCTTCCACACCTTTCATCACATACACCGCTCGAATATATTCTCTCCAACCAAGCACCTGTCGCACAAAGCCTTCTAGTGAGTTAATCGGAATATCATTTTGCAGTGCATATTGAATCGACCGATCGAGAATGTCTTTTGGTTGTATTAATCCAATATTGAGCATTGGTGTCAAAATGCTATGAAACAAAGTGCCCTCACCTTGCACGATAGCGTCTTGATAGACACCATAGTTTTTAAATCTTTTTTGTAAAAAATCGTCAAGCCACACGAGGGATGTCGCTCTATCTATGGGGTAGTACCACTCATTTAGTTCCCCATGGTTGTCACGAAATTTGGTTTGTACATAGTCGATAGCTTCATCAATGTATGGATCCCGTACAACCTTCGGAACAGCCGGTGCCACGACGTTTTTGGGCATCTTGGCTCTGTTCTCGGTATCAAAGGTCCACTTACCTCCCATGGGCTCGCCCATCGCATCCAACATCACGTTATGACGCTTGCGCTCATCGATATAAAATGCAGTGAAAAAATATTTTTTCTTCTTCTCGAAATAGTTTTTAATGTAATTTTCTGTACATAAAAACAGGGGAGAATTCAATTTTTCCGAGGAGATATTGTATTTCTTACAAAAACGAACAAGGCGTCGCTCTAGGAGATAATCAACAGGGTCGAAAAATTCGACGCTGGTTATTTTTTCTTGAAATAAAAATTCAAATAGCTTTTCTGTGCGATGCCGAGGATCTTGCGCATCGATATAGATTTTATTTTTTACCTGAAGTAAATC
Organism: Flavobacteriales bacterium; assembly: GCA_027491215.1. Taxonomy (GTDB): domain Bacteria; phylum Bacteroidota; class Bacteroidia; order Flavobacteriales_D; family Sanyastnellaceae; genus JAIXWP01. Next base: position 20,460 of record JAIXWP010000148.1, read on the forward strand.
AAAATATCGCTTCATCGTAGCGCGATGGTAGGCGAGCTTTTGCTTGTGAAATTTATACTGTGTAAAAAACAATTCGTCCTCCACCATCACGAATAAATCCGCTTTGATTTCAGGCAATGGCTCGAAGAGTTGATGCGGATAGATCAGAAAAGCTTTCATATAAAATTTAACGCTTACTGATCTTGTTATTTGAAATAGAACGTTGACGAGAACAGCGATGTCTATTTACATCATCTGTTCGCAAAGCCGCGTGCTTTGTGCCTCTTCCTGTCACCCTCTTGCGCCACATGCGAAAGCTTGATGCCTTCATTTCTTTGCGCATTATTTCTATTACTTGTGATTCGTTCACTCCAAATTGCATTTCGATGGCATCAAAAGGAGTGCGGTCTTCCCATGCCATCTCTACGATGCGGTCGATGTCTTGTTCTGTAAGTTGTGTAGTCATGATGCGATAGGATTTAACCAGAGATTTCTAAATGCTCTGTTTTTATCGTAGTCGTTTGCTTGTTTCTGTGTATTGAATTTACGATCCGGTCTGGGATCATTGCCCACACCTGCGAGGTAGGCCCAATTGCCCCAATTACTCGCTGGATCGTAGTCTATTAATGCGTGCTCGAAATACATTGCGCCCCATCTCCAGTCCACACCCATCTCATGTATTAAATAACTCGCTACGTTCTGTCTGCCGCGATTGCTCATCCATCCACTGGCTTTCAGCTCGCGCATGTTCGCATCTACAAACTCATCCCCTGTATATCCATCTATCCACTTTTCTAATGTGCGCAAATCCTTTCTCCACTTTCTATCTGGATGTTCACTAAAACCTTGGACATGGAATAATTTATTTCCTTGCTTGTATGCTGTGAAGCGAAAGAAATCGCGCCACAGCAATTCAAAAATCATCCAGTAAGTGCTGTCGTTTTTTACGCGCTCATCTTCGTAAGCATAGATTTCATCTACAATATACTTTGCACTGATACTACCCGTGCAGAGCCATGGAGAGAACTTGGAGCTGTAGTTTTTTCCAACCAAACCATTGCGTGTTTCCTTGTAAGTTGCAATGTGATCACCTTCCCAGAGATATTCTTTTACCCTTGAAATAGCGGCGTTTTCTCCACCCACAAATTTGATGGCAGAACGCTGATCGAAATCAGGTAGCTCATACCCGCATTGCTCGAGCGTGGGAATATCTGTATCAAATTCTGGAGAGATTATTTCTTCTGGAGCATCAAGCGGAATCGCATAATTACACTCACGTTCTACTTTATTTCTAAACTTCGTAAAGACATCGGGCAATTGATTAATTGAAAAAGGAAGGTCATTTTTATCCACCAATGTTGAAGACCAGAATATCTTCCAATCAATACCCGCCTTGGACAGGACGCGTTGTAATTTATTTTCTTGGGAAATCTCTTCGCTACAAACATCCTGACTGTAATAAACACTTTGAACGCCATGTGTTATGGCAAGCTCTGCAACTTTTTCCTCGGGAATGCCAACACCAACATACAAATCACCGCCAATAGCCTTGATAGACTTTTTAAGATCTGTAATGGATTCTAAAAGAAAATTGATGCGATGTGCACCTGCTTTTGAAAGCCCAATTTCGGTCTTTTCAAATAGACGTTGATCAATTATAAATACGGGGACGATTTCTTCTGCGCGCTGCGTGGCCTCTAATAATGCAGGCTGATCATGCAAACGCAAATCATTCCTAAACCATACAAGGATTTTCTTGTTTCTCATCTTCACTGTTGCTTTACAAAAGTTGCAACAGAAAAGGCGCGTGAAAGTTCTTAGAAAATGGAATTAAAGAGCGCTGGCAATCGACTTCAGCTCAGAGCGGATATGCAGTAATCTGCTTTGGATAGTGCTTTCGCTGTCCATTAGAACTACCTTATTGCGCAGTGCGTTTTTCGCACCTTCAAGAGTGAAGCCTTTTTCTTTTACTAGGTGATGAATTTTCTGAAAAAGCTCAAGGTCTTTTTTCGTGTAAACACGATTGCCTCTATTGTTTTTTTTCGGCTGAAGCTGAGGAAATTCTTTTTCCCAAAATCGAATGAGTGATGAGTTAACATCAAACATATCTGCTACTTCTCCAATGGAAAAATATCTTTTCTCGATTTCGTTGGTTTTGGTCAACATGGTAAGTCCTCGGTTTAGTCGAAGCTTTGGTTCGCGTTAGCAGCGCGTTGCAATAGGTCTTCGTATTGTTCAGGTGTAATATCGCTGTAAAAATAGAAAGCAGGGTCCACTTTTTCGCCATTTCTCCAAACTTCGTAGTGTAAGTGAGGCCCCGTCGAGGCTCCAGTGTTACCCACATAGCCGATGATCTGACCTCTTTTCACTTTTTCCCCAGGACGCACAGTTACTCTGCTCATGTGAGCATAGAGGGTTTGAAACCCATAGCCGTGCTTGATGATAACGTGATGTCCGTATCCACTCAACTTACTGTCAACTGCCTCAATAGCCCCATCGCCCGTAGCATAGATTTCTGTACCAATGTCAGCAGTGAAGTCAAGGCCGGTGTGCATTTTCGCAATTTTATAAATCGGATGAATACGCATACCAAAACCTGAAGCAATACGCTTCAAATCAGCATTTGCTACAGGCTGAATCGCAGGAATGGATTGCAACATCGCACTTTGTGCTTTTGCAAATTCAAAAACATCTTGGTAGCTCTTGCTTTGCTCGACAAACATGCGCTGCAAGCGGGCGATACGCTTTTTAGTTTCAATAATTTCTTGGCTCGACTCATAACCTTTCAGAGCCTTGTAGCGATCGCTTCCTCCAATACCACCACGACGTTGGTGTTCTGGATATGGCGCGGCCCCAAAGATGCTTCGGTATACTTTATCGTCTTTATCCTGAAGATCTACAGCAAAGGTTTCTAAGGTGTCAATCTCACTATTCAAATCCTCAACTTGGGTTTTGAGATAGGAAATTTCTCTTTCTAAACGGGCAGTGTCGGGATCCTTGAAGAAGGAGGCATACAGCGTAACGCCTATGGCTCCTATGACTAGGCCAGCAAATAAGTAACGCATCCCCTGTACGAAATAATCGCGCACAGTAAAACTGATCTTTTCGAAGCTCAGTGTAGTGGGGTTGAATTTATACTTAAGTCTTGCCATTGTAGGGTGCTAAAATAAGCCAGACACGTCTTACTTTTGCACTCATTATGACATCAAAAGAAATTCGTCAACAATTCCTTGACTTTTTTGCCTCTAAAGGCCACCATATCGTATCCTCTGCTCCAATGGTAGTAAAGGGTGATCCTACATTGATGTTTACCAATGCGGGAATGAACCAGTTCAAAGACCTATTCCTCGGGAATAGTGAAATCAAATATCCTCGTATTGCCAATACACAAAAGTGCCTACGCGTAAGCGGAAAGCACAATGACTTGGAGGAAGTAGGTGTGGACACCTATCACCACACGATGTTTGAAATGCTCGGTAACTGGTCGTTTGGCGACTATTTCAAGAAGGACGCAATTGAGTGGGCATGGGAACTTTTGACCGAAGTGTACAAGATTCCAAAAGATCGACTCTATGTGACGGTATTTGAAGGTGATGCAAAAGAGAACCTTGCGTTTGACCAAGAAGCTTATGACATATGGGCTGAGCGCATCGATAAGGATCGTATCATCAATGGAAATAAAAAAGACAATTTCTGGGAAATGGGCGACACCGGACCATGTGGACCATGCTCTGAAATTCACGTCGATATTCGTCCAGACAGCGAGCGTGCAAAGCTCGATGGTAAAGCATTGGTAAATGACAGCCATCCACAAGTCATTGAAATTTGGAATAACGTATTCATGCAATTTAACCGCAAGGCGGATGGCTCTCTTGAGTCATTGCCTGCAAAGCACGTGGATACGGGGATGGGCTTTGAGCGCCTTTGTATGGTATTGCAAGGTGTGCTTTCAAACTACGATACAGATGTATTCACTCCAACCATCGAGGCTATCGAGAAGTTGAGTGGTAAAAAATATGAGCGCACAGATTCAAAGAAAGATATCGCTATGCGCGTTATTTCTGATCACGTGCGTGCTGTGTCTTTCGCAATCGCTGATGGACAGCTTCCTTCAAGCGGTGGAGCGGGATATGTGATTCGCCGCATTCTTCGCCGGGCCATTCGTTACGGATATAGCTTCCTCGATTTAAGAGATCCATTCATCTACACATTGGTAGATGTCTTGGCAAAGGAAATGGGAACATTCTTCCCAGAAATTAAATCAAGCAAAGAGCTTGTTGCTAAGGTGATCAAAGAAGAAGAAGAAAGCTTCTTGCGCACACTGGATAAAGGAATCGCTTTGCTTGAGGATATTCTTAAGAAAACCACAGGAGATAAAATTGAAGGTAAAGTTGTGTTCGAATTATATGACACCTTCGGATTCCCTGTGGATTTGACTGCACTCATTGCTGGTGAGAGCAATAAAATGATTGATCAACTTGGATTTGAAGAAGAACTTCAGAAACAAAAGGAAAGAAGCCGTGCAGCAACTAAGCTAGAAACAGATGATTGGGTGGATTTGGCAGCTGGTGATACCACTTTTGTAGGATACGATCAACTCGAAACTTCATCTAAAATATTGAAGTATCGTCGTATTAAATCGAAAGGAAAAGAACAATATCAGTTGGTATTAGATATTACGCCTTTCTATGCAGAAAGCGGCGGACAGGTGGGAGATCAAGGAACGTTGATCTCAGCTAATGATAGAATTGAAATTACAGATTGTAAGAAAGAAAATAATTTGATCGTTCATTTCTGTGATGCCCTTCCTGAAAATCCGAGTGCAACATTTGTTGCTAAAGTGGATGTTCAGAAGCGTGATGATTCTATGTCTAATCACAGTGCTACACACTTACTGCACCAAGCATTGCGTGAGGTGTTAGGGACACACGTAGAACAAAAAGGCTCGCTGGTGAATCCAGAATATTTGCGTTTCGACTTTTCTCATTTCTCTAAAATGACAGATGAAGAAATCGAGCAAGTAGAATCATTGGTGAATGATCGAATCCGCCAACAATTAGATTTGATTGAGCGCAGAGATATGGCCATCGACGACGCACGCGCTACAGGTGCGATGATGTTGTTCGGAGAAAAATATGGAGATAAAGTTCGTGTGATCCAATTCGGAGAAAGCATCGAATTGTGCGGAGGTACGCACGTAAAAAATACAGGGCATATTCGCCTGTTCAAACTTACTTCTGAGGGAGCTGTGGCTGCTGGGGTAAGACGTATTGAGGCTATTTCAGGAAATGGTGCATTTGCATTAATCCAAAATGAAATGGAAGAATTGGAAAAAGTGCGTCAGTTGCTCAAAGCAAAAGATGTATTGAAATCCATTTCTGATCTTCAAAATAAAAATGCTGAGTTGACCAAGCAGTTGGAGAAATTGAACAAAGAGAAGGCTGCACAAGTGAAGCAGCAGCTTGCATCGAAGTTCGAGTCATTCAATGGTATTCAATTGTTAGTCGAGCGCATTGATTTGGAAGCGGCGGAGATTAAAGACATGGCTTTCCAGTGGAAGGGTGAGAAATCAGATATGATTGCCATTCTAGGAAGTGAGTCAGGGGGAAAGCCAACTGTGACTTGCGTAATAAGTGATGCACTCGTTGCGGATAAAAAATTGAATGCATCCAACATCGTTCGTGAGCTTGCGAAAGACATCAACGGTGGAGGTGGAGGACAAGCATTTTTCGCAACTGCTGGTGGTTCTAAGCCGGAAGGTTTAGCATCTGCGCTTGCTCGTGCGAAAGAAGTAATCGCTGCAGCGATTAACTAAGCTCGATAAAAGACTTTCAATAGTAAATAAAGGAAAGCACTGCTATCATTGGCAGTGCTTTCTTTTTGGTATTCATAGCAGTTTGGTTTAAAAATAAAAAAGCCCCGTCCGATGACGAGGCTTTTTCCTTCAGATTATGAAACCAAAAATCTAAACAAGTGCTGGCTTGCGGGCCAACACGTCTTTTACATCGACGCCATAAACTGGGCCGTAGTACAACTCATTATATGCTAAACCAAGGTTTAGAACATAGAATACATTGAAGAAGCAAACGAAGATGGCATCAATCATTGATACTTTACCGAATGATTGCGCGATTTCAATCAAAAGTTTGAAACCGAAGTAAATGTTGAATCCTGGAATCAACAAAAAAACTGCATGCCAGAGAGGACGACCGACCATGCGAAGAACTACAATTAGATCCCAAACAGGAACTAATGCTGCTATCCATGGTTGATCTGCTTTGGCGAAAAGCTTCGCTTTGCCAACAGCCCCGATAAATAAAATGAATAGAAATAAGATGAAAATCCCCGGATTTTCCTCCATGATGTTTTGAATAATGCTTGTCATGGTTTTCCGAATTATGTGGTTAGTTATTTGTTCTTAATAGCAGAGCAGTCAATAATAAGACGCCCCAATTCTCGAATGGTTGCCATTCATTTTCAAAATTATAATCGAGAGAAGTGAACAAATCACAGTTCAAAACCACAAAAAAAACGCCCGACTCTTAGGGAAGCGGGCGAATAGACTAAGTATGCCATCAGCTATTGTGGCTTAATAATCTCACTTGTAATGATGGTATTACTTTCTTGCATGTCTCTATCTACCACTTTTATTTCGAATCGACAGGTGTCGTAATCTGAAGGCAAGTAGTAGGTGATCATATCGAGGGTAATAGTCCCTTGCTGGCTTTGATCCTGCCCTGTAGGCTTTGCCCACGGCACGCGATAATAGAAAGGAGCAGCATTCGGATTGAAGCACGGATCGATTACCGTTCGCACCCATTCTCCGTTCTGCTTTTCATAGTATTCAGCATAGAGATTATACGTTCGAAGGCAATCATCAAATACCCCGGAAGTATCGCCTTGTTCAAGTCCAAAGTTGCCATCGCCATCTTTGAAGTCGATCAAGACTTCAATCGAATCGCCATAATTGCGGATACTATTGAAGGTAATGCCTGGTGTTGGAGGGATTTCATTATCCTTCAAACAACCCGTCGCAACGGCTACTATTGATAACAGTATGAGAAAGTTCTTTTTCATTCGTTCAAATCTATTCAATTTATCCAATTTCTTTGCACTAGAATGGAGCGCGATTTATTTAAACAACAAATTTTCACAATTACAAGCCCTCAGTCCTTTGAGGAAAAGGCTTTAGAGCTTTTCCGCTATCAGGCCACTAATTGTGCTATTTACAAGAACTACATCGAGCTCATAAAGGTTGATCCTGCCTCAATACAATCTTTAGAAAAAATCCCCTTTCTACCCATTGAGTTTTTTAAGAGTCATGCAGTAAAATCTGGGGAGTGGAATGAGGTGATTACATTCACAAGCAGCGGCACTACTAATCAAACCAATCCATCCAGGCATTTTGTGCGTGACCTGAGCATTTACGAAATGTCCTTTACCAAGGCCTTTGATTTGTTTTATGGTAAAGCTTCTGACATGGTCATCCTTGCATTGTTGCCCTCTTACTTGGAGCGCACAGGTTCATCGTTGATCTACATGGCCGATCATTTAATCAAGAGCAGCAGCGATCCGCGAAGCGGCTTTTTTCTAAATGAATTTGAAAAACTCGCGCATATTCTTAAAGAAATCAAGGAAGAAGGAAAGCCATGTCTTCTATTGGGTGTAACCTTCGGACTGCTCGATTTTGCGGAGCAATTCTCGTTGGATTTAACAGGTATTACTATCATGGAAACAGGCGGTATGAAAGGACGACGTGAAGAGTGGACCCGCCAGCAAGTGCATGCTTTTTTACAGGAAAAATGGAAGGTTGAAAAGATCCACAGTGAATACGGAATGACCGAACTATTGAGTCAGGCTTATTCAAAAGGAGATGGAATCTTCGAGTGTCCACCGTGGATGAAAGTGCTACATCGCGAAACCACCGATCCATTCGCTATATCCAGCTCCGCCGGCAGCGGCGGACTCAACGTCATCGACCTTGCCAATATCGATAGTTGCGCATACATCGCCACACAAGACCTCGTGCGCCTCCACCCCAATCAATCCTTCGAGGTCCTAGGACGCTTCGATCACGCGGAAGTGAGGGGGTGCAATCTGTTAGTTACTAGTTACTAGATACTAGTGACTAGAGTAGTGACTAATGTAGTAGATGGTTAGTGCCTTATGGCGACTGTTCGTCTGTACCTCTAGTATCTACTCTAGTCAATCGTATCTAGTAGTTAGTAATTTAATTAGCAAGTTATTCTTCCTTGGATTTTAAGGTTTTTATGCTTGCGGCTAGCATTTTTTTGATTTCGATAAGATTAGATTTTAGGTCTTTTGGGACTTCGATAAAATCTAGAGTGCTTAATATTTCGATCCAGTAGAGGGTTTCATTTGCCTCTTTTTCCGAGATTTTCAATTTATTGATCATGTCTGCCCGACTGGAAGCAAACTGCGCTTCCGAAATGTTAGCCCCTATTGAGGTTCCAGATCGCAATAGCTGATTTGATAAAGCAAATCTTTTTTCTAGACTTAGTTTTTCGCAATACTCAACTATTTCAATAGCGAATTGAAATGATTTCTTTTTTAATATGCTTTCCATGTTTTACTGTTTAGGAAAGCAAATCAATAGACTATGACGAAAAAGCCCAAGGAATAAATCCTAAAGATTATTCGAGGGATATTCCTATTCTTTGCTACTAGTTGAGTAGCAATTGTGATTGGTGTATGGAAATAGCTTCAGAAAATCAGTTTTTGAAGCAATGAATAAAAGAAAATAATCAGTCGAATAAAGTTGTCTGTACCACTGCATCACTAGTCACTACTCTAATCACTAGTAGTTAGTATCTAGTAACTAAAAAAGACTGCCGAGGCAGCCTTTTTTATATCTAGTTGTTGTTAAAGTCTAGGACAACAATCGTTGTCTAAGAATAAATTCAAATTGTTGGTTCTGTCTTGTGAGCTGCTGAATTTGGCGTTCTTTCTCAA
>JAIXWP010000087.1 GCA_027491215.1 Flavobacteriales bacterium
AGGCTGCATGGTGAGCTCTATCGCGAAGATGCAGGAACTCACATACGATCCTCCACTCGGACACATTTCTACTTTTGCTGGACACCCTGTGATCTGCTCGGCTGTAGCAGCAACCATCGAGTATATGATGGAAAATAAAATTGTGGACGAGGTAGAAAAAAAAGGAAATTATATCGCTGAAAAATTACGCGCGATGCCTTCGGTAAAAGAGGTACGTCAACGCGGATTGTTCTTCGCTATCGATATGGAATCGGCGGAATTTGTCAATCAAAAAGTGGTGCGACTCCTCGAAAAAGGATTGGTGAGCTTTTGGTTTTTGTCGTGCCCCTGGTCGTTCCGAATCGCTCCCCCCCTCACTATTACGTGGGAGGAGATCGATCGGATGATTGATTTAATAATCGAAGATTAACTACTTGCTTACTACTACGGGAATGATGTACGAGGCTTCATCTGTGGTGATGTGGAAGTGATATATACCATTGGCATATTCGCGCACATCAATTTGTTTGGACATGCTTGAATCTACTAGCACGCCAATTGAATTGTACACTACCACTTTCATCGGCGCCTCAATGCCACTAACGAATACGACATCCCTCGACGGGTTGGGGTAAACCGTAACAAGTGGCACATCAATTTTTTCCAAACCAATAAAAATAAATTCGTAATCATCACTCTCTTCGCTGCATCCGTTGAGCGACACAACGACGGTGTATGTTCCGGATGCATCTGGTGTGTAATTCCATGAGGTGGCTCCATCAATTATATCACCGTTGATATACCACTGATAAGACGCACCATTCAAGGGCGCGATGGCCATAATACCAAGGTCTGCATTGATCACTGGTGTGGCAATGCTAGTGATATTCATGGTGATGATATTCGATGTACCAGGATCGCCCGCACATGCGCCATTACTCGTAACGATGCAAACTACATCATCGCCATCATTCAATGAAGAGGAGGAGAATGTTGGAATGTTTTGTCCAACATTCCCTCCATTTACTTGCCATTGATAACTCGGTGCTGCGCCACCGTCTCCCACGGTAGCAGCAAACACGGCTACTTGGCCATCACATAAAGATTCATTATTCGCTTGGATGGAGACGGTCGGAATGATGCCATCAACAATATTCATGATGACGGTATTGCTCGATGCAGTGGTGCTTGTAACGCACGCTGCATTGGAGGTCACCACACAACTGATGATGTCGCCATCTACCAATGTATTGCTGGTGTATGTCGCGGAATTATTTCCAACATTATTTCCGTTGCGCTTCCATTGATAAGATGGATTGCTGCCGCCATTGGTAGCACTCGCACTGAATGCGATGGTGGTACCAATGCACACATCATTTTCAGATGCGCTAATCGAAATCGCTGGTGTCAACGCAGCAACTACATCTACAACAAATGTATTACTAGTAGCCACGGAAGTGCTGGTGCACGCGGCGTTGCTCACTAAGCTGCAAACCACTTCATCTCCATCCGACCAACCTGTATCGGTGAATGAATTCGATGATGTTGATTGAATTTGTCCGTTGACGGTCCACACATATGTAGGCGCAGTGCCGCCATTGACGGGGCTTGCAGTGAAGGTCAACGAACCACTCGCACATATGGAATTTGTATTCGCTTGTATCGAAACACTTGGTGTAACGATGCTTGAAACAGTGATGGTCACTGCATTGCTATTCACGGTAGAAGTACCGCACACCGCACTGCCGGTCAATTGACACGTGATGATATCTCCGTTGTTCCAAGTGCTGTTGGTATAGGTGGCGCTATTGGTGCCGACGTTCGAACCGTTGCGCTTCCATTGATAGTTAGGTGTTCCACCACCGTTCACAGGCGAAGCAGTAAATGTGATGCTCTGAGGGCCGCATATCGCTGTCTGAGAGGCTGTAACGCTCACAGTGGGAGTAACTATAGGATTAACCGACATCGTTACGCTATTGCTCGTTAAACTCGTCACAGTGGCGCATGATGCATTCGAAGTAAATGTGCATGTGATCACATCGCCATTGTTGAGTACCGTAGAAGAATAAGAAGCACTGTTCGTCCCCACATTATTTCCGTTGCGCTTCCATTGGTAAGAAGGTGACGTACCACCATTGGTGGTGCTTGCAGTGAATACCACTGTAGTGCCCGCGCAAATATTATTGTTGTTTGCTGTTATCGAAATCGTAGGAGTGACCGCTGGTGTTACGGTCAATGTTATGGTGTTGCTCACGGCAGTGGTCGTTGTCACACAACCTAAGTTGCTGGTCATGGTGCAATAAATCTGATCGCCATTCACCCACGATGATGCGCTGTATCCATTGCCATTCGTTGAAACGATGACGCCATTTTTTCTCCACACATAACTCGGACTCGTACCACCGTTGCTTCCAAAAGCTGTGAAGACCACCAAACCATTCGCACATGTCGTGGTGGTGCTGGATGATAAACTCAACGATGGAGTGACAGCAGCAGAAACCGTAACGGTGACGTTGTTGCTATTCGCAGTCGTAGAAGTCACGCATGACGCGGTGCTCGTTATTGTACAAGATACAATATCTCCATTGTTCCAAGTGGCGTTGGTGTATGTTGCGCTGTTCGTTCCCACGTTGCTTCCGTTACGCTTCCATTGATAAGATGGCGTAGTGCCTCCATTGACGGGCGTTGCAGTGAATGTGATGCTTGTACCTGGACAAATATTATTCGAGGATGCAACAACCGAAACACTCGGAGTCACATTCGAAGTGACCACCATCGTGATGCCATTGCTCGTTGCAGTTGGTGCAGAAAGACATGCCGCATTGCTGGTCATCACCACCGTGATAATATCACCGTTGGTCCATGTAGCATTGGTGTAAGTGGCGCTGTTTGTTCCCACATTAGAACCATTGCGCTTCCATTGATAAGAAGGCGCAGTACCGCCATTGGTGGGGGTTGCAGTGAAAGTTACCGAAGCACCTGCACAAATGGTAGTCGTTGTAGAAGTGATGCTCACTGCTGGTGTGAAGCTATTCACCACCGTCATGGTGATGTTGTTGCTATTCGCAGTAGTAATCGTTGCACAATTCACATTGCTCGTTATTGTACAAGATACAATATCCCCATTGACAAGGCCTGTAGCAGTGTAAGTAGAAGAATTCGTACCAACATTACCGCCGTTCTTTTTCCATTGATAGACCGGACTCGTGCCGCCGTTTACAGCAGTAGCTGTAAAAACGGCGGACGATCCCGTACAGATGGTATTAGAGGTAGTAGTGATGCTAACCGAGGGTGTAACACTCGCATCGACATTCATGACGATGGTATTGCTGGTTACACTTGAAACTAAAGAGCACTCAGCGTTGGTGGTCAACGTGCATTTGATGTTGTCATTATCGTTGAGGTTGCTATC
>JAIXWP010000150.1 GCA_027491215.1 Flavobacteriales bacterium
AAAAAAGGCAAGAAAAAAACTGGGAATCTTGGTGGGAAAGAAAGTCAACATTCTCCACAATATTTCCGAGAAAAAAAAAAAAAAAAAGCACTTCGGAAAAACCATTCTATGAAAAAAGAGTCGTTGACTTTAACTCAGCAGATAGTCTTGAACTCCGCACTATAAAGGGCATTGGGCCATACTTATCTCGAAAAATAGTTCAACAAAGAGAGCGGCTTGGAGGTTTTGTAACCTTTGATCAGCTAAAAGAAATTTATCGTTTCCCTCCAGAGCTCGCGGATAGTTTAAAACAAGTAGCTTTAATAGACCAGGGAGCAATTCGACGAATTGCAATCAATACTTGTAACGATTCCATTTTAGGGAGTCATTTCTATTTGAACAGAAAAAATGCAAAAGCAGTAATTGCTTATCGAGAAAAGCATGGCTCATTTAGAAGTTGTAATGATTTAGAAAAATGTGTTGTGCTGGAACCCAAAGTCATCGCTCTTCTTTGCCCTTATCTATCCTTCGATTAAATTGCTTACCGCTTTGTTGCTACATTTGGCGTCGATTTAAAATTGATATGCAAAGCCTTTCCGATAGAATTATCAGCAGAATTGCTGATGTGCCTGACTTTCCGAAACCAGGAATATTATACAAAGACATCACTCCTATTTTTCAGGATCCAAGCTTATGCGCTGATATGTTAGCTGCAATGAAGGAAGAATTTGAGATGAAAAACATAGAGGCAGTTTTAGGTATGGAAAGTCGTGGATTTCTTTTCGGATTGCCATTGGCAATTGCTTTGGATGTTCCATTTGTTTTAGTTAGAAAAAAAGGGAAGTTGCCCAGAGAAGCATTTGCTGTGAGTTATTCGCTAGAATATGGTGAAGCTACTATTGAGATGCACAAAGATGCACTCACCCCAGGTCAACGCGTGCTCATCCATGACGATGTACTTGCTACAGGTGGCACTGCTCTAGCAGCTGCGAAACTTGTAGAAATGGCTGGTGCACAAGTGGTAGGATTTTCATTCATATCAGCCTTGAGCTTTTTGAATGGAGAAGAGGCATTACAGCAATATTCTTCACACATATCTACATTCGTGAATTACTAAGAAAGGAAAATGATTCCTTTCGAATAAACATACATAAACTCCTACTGTTAATCAGTAAAAGAATCTTGAGAAGAAATGAACTTTGAAAAGACAGAAAATCAGAAGATGATTGCGCAAATGGTGCGCGATTTTGCAGAAAAAGAAATACGTCCCTATGTTATGGAGTGGGACGAAAGTCAAGTGTTTCCTAGAGAAGTGTTCCGTAAAATGGGCGACCTCGGATTGATGGGAGTGCTCGTGCCAGAAGAATATGGTGGAGCTGGAATGGGATACAATGAATACATCAGTGTGATTGAAGAAGTTTCTAAAGTGTGCGGTTCAGTAGGACTTAGTCTTGCTGCGCATAATAGCCTATGCACCAATCACATTTTGGAGTTCGGCAATGAAGAGCAGAAACAAAAATATCTTCCAAAGCTCGCTTCTGGTGAATGGATCGGCGCTTGGGGATTGACTGAAGCCAATACAGGAAGTGATGCAATGCGCATGCAATGCGTTGCTGTTGAAGATGGTGATTACTACGTGATCAATGGAACTAAAAACTGGATTACACATGGTATATCAGGAGAAGTAGCTGTGGTCTTAGTAAGAACAGGAGAATTGCTCGATAGCCATGGTATTACTGCATTCATAATTGAGCGCAGCACACCAGGATTTAGTGGTGGTAAAAAAGAAAATAAGTTGGGAATGAGAGCGAGTGAAACAGCAGAGCTCATTTTTGATAATTGTCGTGTTCACAAGAGCCAAATTCTTGGAAATATTGGTGATGGATTTAAGCAAGCAATGAAAATTTTGGATGGCGGCCGTATCTCTATAGGCGCGCTTTCTATGGGTATTGCAAAGGGAGCTTATCTAGCGAGTCTTGCTTATTCAAAGCAACGCGAACAGTTCGGGCAGCCAATTTCCAACTTCCAAGCAATTGCTTTTAAATTGGCAGATATGGCAGTTGAAATTGAGGCCTCTGAGATGTTATTGTATCAAGCAGCTTATTTGAAAAATAATAAGATGAAAGTGACTCGTGAGGGCGCAATGGCGAAGTATTATGCTTCCGAAGTTGCTGTTAAAGTGAGCACAGATGCCGTTCAAATTTTCGGTGGATACGGCTATACAAAAGATTTTCCAGTAGAGAAGTTTTATAGAGACAGCAAGCTTTGTACGATCGGTGAGGGTACATCCGAAATACAGAAATTAGTAATTTCTAGAGAAATTTTGAAAGGATAGTTGCTTAGAATAAAAAGTATTATATATTTGCACCCCATTTTAAAGGAAATAAACACATGTTAATTATACCAGTTAAAGAAGGCGAAAGCATCGACCGCGCACTTAAGAAGTTCAAGAAGAAATTCGAAAAGACCGGAGTAGTTAAAGAACTTCGTTCACGTCAAGCTTACACTAAGAAGAGTGTACGTCGTCGCGAGGAGATCAAGCATGCTGTCTTCGTTGGCCAGATGAAGCAAGCAGAGCAATAACATTGCACTGTTCACAATATTAGGGTAGACCTTTAGTTTCGACTAAAGGTCTACCCTTTTTTTATATTGTGAATTTTGCCTCCTTTATAACTTATTTGGTAAGTGAGAAACGTAGTAGTCCTCACACAGTTGAGTCGTACAAAAGCGACTTGGAGCAGTTTTCTGTGTACTGTTATAAGCAGTACGAGTGCGATGATTTTAGAGAAGTCAGCACATCGATGATTAGAAGTTGGATGGCCACAATGTTAGAGCATGGCTATAAGTCTACCAGCATTCATCGTAAAATGAGCAGCGTCAAAGCCTATTACAGGTTTGCTCAAAAGAATGGACTCGTGATATCGAATCCCGTCAAAGGAATCACGAAGCCTAAAAAAGAGCAGCGTCTCCCCCATTATGTAGAAGAAAAAGCGATCATGAAGCTTTACGAAGGCGATCAAAGTTTGAATGATTTTGAGACCTTCCGTAACGAAATGATCATTCAGCTGTTTTACGAGACAGGAATTCGATTGAGTGAATTGATGCAACTCACTGATAATGATATAGATTTTTCGATTGGACAAATAAAGGTTTTGGGAAAGAGAAACAAAATGCGCTATGTTCCCGTTGGAAAACCAATATTAGATAGATTAAAGAAATATCAGGCCTTGAGAGATTCGAGTCTTGATGAGTTGGAGCGACCGATGTTAATAGTGAGTAATAAAGGTCAAAAAATATCTAAAACATTTGTGTACCAAACGGTAAAAAGTTATCTTTCGACCGTTACCACCCAGGCAAAAAGGAGTCCACACGTATTGCGACACACCTTTGCAACCCATATGTTAAATAATGGAGCTGATTTGAATGTTATTAAGGAGATATTGGGTCATAGTAGTCTGGCAGCAACACAAGTGTACACGCACAACAGCATAGAGAAACTTAAGGGCATCCATAAGCAGATGCACCCCAGAAATAAATCAGTTTAACCCAATAAAATTAAGTTTTATGCAAGTACAAGTTCAGAGCATCCATTTCGATGCAGACCGTAAGTTGATCAACTTCATTGAGGAGAAATTGCAGAAGCTGACCCATTTTCACGACAGAATTACCTTCAGCGAGGTGTTTTTACGTCTCGATAAGTCCGATGTTAATGAAAATAAGATTGCCGAAATAAAATTGAGCATTCCAGGTAAGGATTTGTTTGCACGCAAGCAGTGCCGCACCTTTGAGGAGGCTACCGATGTAGCTGTAGAAGCTTTAAGACGTCAGATAGATAAGATGAAAACAAAAAAATAAGTGTTTTTTGAAAAAAAATTTTCAATAACACTTGCTCGGATAAATTTGTTTTTTACATTTGCACCCCCGTACACCACGGGGGTGTTTTTTTTGAAGTTCTTTGAGAATGTAGAAAAAGAGTTCGGCCGGTGTAGCTCAGCTGGCCAGAGCAGCTGATTTGTAATCAGCTGGTCGGGGGTTCGAATCCCTCCACCGGCTCTTTTTTTTAGGGGAGATACTCAAGCGGCCAACGAGGGCAGACTGTAAATCTGCTGGTGTACACCTTC
>JAIXWP010000118.1 GCA_027491215.1 Flavobacteriales bacterium
ATCGCTGACGATCTTATCGAAAAACACGGAAAAGAACTCCGCGATGTCTGGGTTATATTACCCGGAAAAAGAGCGGGATTATTTCTTCGAAAATATCTCGCACAAAAACTCGGACAGTCGTTCTTCGCTCCGCAAATTTTTACACTGCCGGATTTTATTTCTAAACTGGCAAATAAAAATACTACGAGCAAACTCGATCTGCTTTTACTTCTATTTCAAGTGTATAAAGAAAAGATGGGTGAACAAGCGGAATCATTCGATGTATTCTCTAAATGGGGAAGCACTGCTCTATCGGACTTTGCAGATATCGAACAAGCGCTCGCCTCTGGTAGCGCTATTTTCAAAGACCTCCGCGATATCAAAGAAATCGACAACTGGAGTTTTAATTCTACAGAGTTATCAGAATCGCAATTGAACTATCTGGAGTTCTGGAATCAACTCGGAGCTATCTATACGCGATTTAGAGAAGAACAAAAAAATCAAGAAAAATATAGCTACGCTCTTCTTTGCAATGACGTGGCACAAAAAGAACCAGCATCGCTTGTTCCTGCTGATGTAAAAAACATTTGGATCGCAGGTCTCTCGAATCTTTCGAAAGCGGAACAACGCATCGTTCAGAAGTTAAAGGATAGCAATAAAGCGCAAATCAAATGGGATGCAGACGACTACTATCTCATGAACGATATGCACGAAGCGGGAAGCTTCCTGCGCAGATGGACGATCAAAGAAGACCGTATTCAAAACAATGATTGGCGCGACATCGCGAAGACAATCAATAATTACGAAACCACCACTCCCTACAGCCAAGCGCTATTGGTGAGTCAACTCATCGCAGGAATTACTCCTGAGCAAGCAGATAAAACGGCGATCATTCTCGCGGATGCTACGCTGCTGATTCCGATTGTTCGAAATCTTCCTCAACTCGATTGCAAGGTCAACATCGCATTAGGATACCCATTGAAGCAAACTGCTATTCTCAAATTGATGAAAAGTTTGCTTGCTCTGCATATGGCTCCGGAATTAAAAGCGAAGCGTGGAATCTACTATAAATTATTTCTTCAGGTTGTAGAACAACAATCGCTCGCCAAATATCTTGGAAACGAAATTCAATCGATTCGCTCGGCCATCGCTCGTGATAAGCGCATCTATATCCGACCTCAAGATATAGATGTATTCATGCAGCAGTTTCCACGTCTATCGAAGTTGGCATTTCTTTTTTCCCCAGAAAATAGAAATCCTGAATCTTGGCTCAAAACAACGCTGCGACTTACTGACGAGTTGTTAGCTATCGAGGATGAAAATGAATTCGAAATCGAGTGCATTCTCCGCGCACAAGAATTATTGGCGGAAGTCGTAAGCATTCTCGCCAATGGTGAAGAATTTAATGAAATGAAATCTTTGCATACTGTTATTCAACAGTTGCTCGGAAATGAAAGCATCACATTCACAGGTGAACCACTCGAGGGATTGCAAATTTTGAATATGGTGGAAACACGTGCGATCGACTTCGAACATGTGATCATCGTGGGAGCGAACGAAGATCAATTGCCCGGCAATTTATCCGATCAATCTTTGATTCCATTTGATGTGCGCACGATTTACGATTTGCCCATCATGGCTGATCGTGAAGCTACATATGCGTACACCCTTTATCGATTGTTGCAACGTGCCTCTCGTATCGACTTCCTGTACTCCTCTATAACCGCGGATTTCAGAGGTACGGAGAAAAGCAGATATATCACGCAACTCGAAATTGAACTTCCCTATCACAGCGATATTCATTCGTTTAATTATATCAAATCATCTTTACCTGCAACGGAAATTTCGGATCAGCTGAGCGTTCCGAATGATGACTATGCGCGCGACCGCATCAAAAAACTGTGGGCAGAAGGAATTTCACCATCTGCGCTCAATAAATACTTGACCTGCCCGCTGGATTTTTATTACCGTTACATTCTCGGTCTCGGCGAGGAAGAAGAAGTGGAAGAATTGATCAGCTCCGCCACTTTCGGAAGCGCGGTGCACGATGTGTTGGAATATTTCTTTAGTCAACACATCAAATCATTTCCTTCATTGCAAGATTTAAAGGTGTTCAAGTCAGAATTGTCAGATCGCTTAAAAGAGGCTTTTAAGAAGCATTACGGCATCGGCGACCTAGATTACGGCGAAAACTATTTGCAGTTCTCCTTGGCGCTTAAAATGCTTGAGAAGGCAGTTGAGTTTGAGATCAAACAGCTTGATGAACGAAAGCGTACCGGCGCGGTTTGTACTATCTCGGCCATCGAATCAAAATTGACAGCCACTGTAGAACACAATCACCTAATCATCGACTTCCCGCTCACGCTGAAGGGAAAGGCAGATCGCATCGATGAAGAGGACGATATCATACGCATTATCGACTACAAAACAGGAAGCGTCTCTGAAAACGATGTGAAGCTGAAATCCGGCAAAAGCACCTTCTCAGATAATTTCACCTCTCACAACACGAAGGTGGTGCAGCTGCTTTTCTACATTTATATGAAATCAAAAGAAGGCATCGCTCCCGAACGTATTCGCGCGGCGCTCTTCAGTTTAAAGAACCATAGCAGTGGATGGCAACTGCTGATGAACGGGGAAGATGAGTTTATTACAGCAAAAGAAATTGCAGCCTTCGAGGATGAAATGGTGCGCATCGCAAAAGAAATGATAGAATTAAATGTCTTCACGCATCAAAGTGACAGCAAACATTGCGAATATTGCATGCGATAATGAAGAAGGTACTAATCATCACTTATTACTGGCCACCAAGTGGCGGAGGCGGCGTGCAGCGCTGGCTCAAGATGTCGGCCTATCTAAAAGAAAATGGATGGGAACCCATCATCTATACCCCTTCCAATCCTGCTTTTGATGTAAAGGACCCTTCTCTTTTGAAGGATGTGCCTCAAGATATCATGGTGCTCACTCAACCCATCTTCGAACCCATTGAGGTTTTTCAATCTGCGTTTAAGTTGATGGGCAAAAAAGCACCCCAGCAAAAAGATCTTCTTTCTGAACGCAATTCATCGCTCTTTCAAAGAGCGAGTACTTATGTTCGTGGAAATTATTTTATCCCCGATCCTCGCATCACATGGGTGCGACCTTCGGTGAAGTTTTTGAAAACCTATTTATCGGAAAATAAAGTAGACGCAATCGTCTCGTCGGGCCCACCCCATAGTATGCACTTGATTGCTCAGAAGGTCAAACAATTTTTCCCAGAAATAAAATGGATTTCTGACTTCCGCGATCCGTGGAGCGAGTGGGATTTATGGGACATGCTCAAAACCAAAGAGCGCGCAAGAAACAAACACCGCAAATTAGAACGTGCAGTACTCGAGCAATCAGATCTCGTCATTTCGATTAGTCCATACCACGTGGATCGCTTGATTCACCTCGGCGCAAAGCGCTGTGAACTGATCAACAATGGATACGATGCACGCGATTTTTTGAATGCAAAAAAAGTGAACACAAATAAATTCATCATTCGACATTTAGGTTCCGTAGATGACCTGCGCGACCCGCGTCCGATGATGTATGCGTTGCAAAGTTTGATCGAGGAAAAATCAATTGATGTAGCTGACTTAGCCATAGAATTTATCGGTCCTGTCAATAATAGCTTTAGAGTTTTTATAGAAGAAAATAATGCATTAAAAAATAGTACAGCGTTTCTTCCAGCTGTTCCCCATAGCGAAGTGGTAGGGCTTTATACTTCTTCGACATTGCTTTTATTGATATTAGCTCACACCGAAATTGCAACAGGAAATATGCCTGGAAAAATGTATGAGTACATGGCATCGGGCACTCCTATTCTCGGCATTGGTCCGGCAGATGGCGACGCGGCAAAGCTTATCAAATCAACAGATAGTGGATCGATTATCGAACGTGAAAATGTGAATGAAATCAAGAACATGATTCTATCACAGTATGAAAGTTGGAAGAAAGGTGAAATGAAAATCACCAACAAAGCACCCGACTATTCGCGTCAAGCACTGACAAAGAAATTTTGTCAATTGATGAACGAACTCGTGGAGAATTAAATCTCGCTATTTCTCAATGTATTTTTCACTTCCTCAGAAATAGGAAGCTCAGGCTGTGTAGCCTCAGCAGCAAGCTTCTCAGCTCTGCGCTGCTCGCGTTTTGCTTTTGCAATACTGGAGTTTAAATCGAATCCCAACAGCACAATCATGCTATTAAAATTCAACCAAATTAATAGCACCATCAACGTTCCAAGAGAACCATACAGTTTGTTGAATTGTGCAAAATTGTTGACGAAGTAAGCAAAACCCAACGAGGCTAAAATGAAGAATAAGGTAGCGAATGTGCTGCCTACATTGAAGAATCTCCATCTTCTTCTTCGCTTGCCATTGCCCACATTGTAGAGTGTAGAAATCACGGAGTAAATCAAGAAGAGTGATATCACCCATTTTGCAAAATTCAAAATAGGAATATATCCTCGATCACCGATGATTCCAAGTTCATGAAGATAATCGAAAGCAATACCACTGAAGATAATTAGCATCACAGCTACTATCATGATAAAGCCCAAGACAAAAATGAGGATAATGCTTGCGATCCTCATCACCAGCGGGTTTCCGCGTTCCTCGACATAATAACTTTCATTAAATCCAAGCAACACAGCGTTGATACTACTCGATGCGTAATAGATTACTAAAATAAAACCGATCGACAGTAACGCGTTGTGCTTTCGATTAATCAAGTCATCCAGCGTGGACTCAAACAATGAAAAAGTATCACCGGGAAAAAATCCACTGATGCTTTCAAAAAGATTTTCTTGAAAATTTTGAATGGGAATATGTGGTATCAATGAAAGCAATAAAATGATTCCTGGGAAGAATGCTAAAAACAATCGGAACGAAATCGCCGCAGCACGTGTCGCGAGCGAACCCTTCGAAATTCCTTCCACGAAAAAAGTAGAAACATACCACAACGACAAGCCCTCAAAGCCCCATGGCTTAACGCTTTCAAGGAGCGCCACGGTTCGTTTGACGCCCTTCATTTGTTTTATTTTTTCAATCCACTTATTCGCCATAATCCTTCAAAAAAAGCGTGCAAAATTACACGGCTTTTAAACTCAAATCAAGACTTTTGATTTGATGTGTTAATGCGCCCATAGAGATATAGTCCACTCCTGTTGCTGCGTATTCATGAACATTCGTTTCCGTGATTCCACCAGAAGCCTCTGTCTGAACGCGGCCATTGATAAGGGCAACAGCTGTTTTTAAATCTTCTGGTTTAAAATTGTCCAGCAAAATTCTAAAAGCAATTCCTTCTTCTAAAATCAATTTAACATCATCAATAGAACGTGCTTCTACTTCGATTTTTAAATCCTTTCCAGTTTGTTGGAGATAGTCTTTGATTTTATGCAACGCTTGGTGGACGCCACCTGCATAGTCGATGTGATTGTCTTTTACAAGAATCATATCATAGAGTCCGATGCGGTGATTCACTCCACCACCCAGCTTTACAGCCAATTTTTCGAAGTATCTAAAGCCAGGAGTAGTCTTTCTAGTATCCAGGAGTTTGCATGATGTGCCTGCCATCATCTGCGTGATTTTCTGCGTCTGCGTTGCGATTCCGCTCATGCGTTGCATGATATTCAACGCTAATCTTTCTGCGGTAACGATGCTGCGCGAAGAGCCTTCCACATAGAATGCGATGTCGCCATGCTTTACTTGATCACCGTCCTTCAAAATTTGCTCAAATTTCAATTGCGCATCAATGAGTTCGAAAACGCGCTTTGCGATTTCGATTCCAGCGATGATACCATTGTCTTTCACAAGAAGCTTTGCACGACCTGTTACATCCGCGGGGATTGTGCTTAGGCTGGTATGATCGCCATCTCCCACATCTTCAGCGATGGCGTATTTGAGAAAAGTATCGAGGTCGAAATTCATGTCTTCGGTAATCTTAAACGGAGTGCAAGGTAGTTTTTCTTTCAATAAAAAAGGGCATGTTTTTCAATACATGCCCTTTCTATATTTTGGAGAAAGTGCTTACACACCTTCGATTTTCAATTGTTTGATTTGCATAGAAGCTCCCATTTTCTTCATAAAGAAAGTTACACGGAAATTTCCTTTTGCGGTAGCCAGTTCACCTATTCGGTATTGGTCGTCGAGTTTAGATGTGCCTTGGTGTTTGATGGCGAAATCTTTTGCTGGATTTTGAGCGAAGAATCGTGCGAGTCTTGCTTTAGCGTCAGCAGCGCTTACTGTTGCTTCTTCTCCATCGATTTCAATTTCCACTTGTGGCATAAAAAACGAAGCGACACCGTTGGCATCACCGCGTTTGATGGCATCTGCGACACGAGGAGTAATATCCGTTTGGGCAAATATCCCGAACGAGAGCAAAGCGAGTATTATAGTCAGAACAGGTTTCATGCGTTAAATATGGTAAAATTTTTTGTTCGACCGCAAGGAGCAATCATCGCGCCACAATGGACTGATTGCGAAGGATTTTTGGGAGAAAATTATTTCACCCAGCTATAAACAAGTAAGCCGATCCCACAATAGCGAGATCGGCTTTCAATATTTTAATAAACCGAGTATCGGAGGATACTAAGAATTAAGCAGTAGCTTGTTCTTTTTCCAATACCACTTTACCCTTATAGTAAAGTTTTCCTTCGTACCAGTGAGCGTGGTGGAAAAGGTGAGGTTGACCTGTCGTTGGACAAGTTGAAACGTTAGCAGCCTCAATCTTATAGTGAGTCCTACGCTTCGCCTGGCGGGTCTGGGAAATTCGGTGTTTAGGATGTGCCATTTCAGTAGGTATTAATCTGTTTTATTCTTCTTCGTCGTCTTCGAAGGGTTCATTATCCTCGAAG
The DNA here is from genome assembly GCA_027491215.1 of Flavobacteriales bacterium. Lineage (GTDB taxonomy): Bacteria > Bacteroidota > Bacteroidia > Flavobacteriales_D > Sanyastnellaceae > JAIXWP01. The sequence continues at coordinate 6,857 of JAIXWP010000118.1, forward strand.
TGTAAATTTTTTAATGCTGCCCATTCATCGCGTTCATCGCTTTCGACGCTATACTTTTTGTAAGCGGCGAGCACTTCTTGATTGCATTCTTCCTCTGTTTCGTGCACATGTCGCGCTGGAAGCGCTAAGTGTGCGTACTCGTAGAGATATTGTTCGATATCTACCGTGTTTTCACTAGGTCCGAGGATCAATATCTCCTCGTCTGTGCTACTGGTTTCGTCGCCAAACTTCACTATGAGACGTTCTTTCGATTGAAGGGGCTGTTGGAAGGCATCTCCACAACGGTCACACATCAACTCGACCGAACCTGACAACTCAAAATCAAGTACCAATAAGGTGCTCTGCTTTTCGAGTTGAACCTCTACATCGATGTTCGCTGTAGTGATTTCAGAGTATTCAAATGCATCAAAGAACGCGTCCGTAAGGTTGAACTGATAGTGGTGTGTTCCAACTTTCAGTCCCAGAAATGGAATATGGAATTCCTTTAATGGTTTCACCGTCTGGGTCTTTTTTGGGCTGGCAAAGATAGTCACTTTTCTCGACTTACCAACAATTGATTGTAAAAAATGTCGGTTCCCAATTCGGGATTCGAAATTCGGGATTCGAAATTTCCAAAGCTGCTGTCCATTGCGCGTGTTTTGAAGCCGCGCTGCAGCGCGCATCTACCCCAAACCCCAAACGCCAAACGCCTTTTCATTTGTCATTTGTCACTTGTCACTATCAAATGTGTATCGCTCTCTTGTCGGTTGCGTCTAGTGCAGCTTCGCGGAAACTTTCCGTGAACGTTGGGTGAGCGTGACTGATGCGCGCGATGTCCTCGGCAGTTGCACGGAATTCCATTGCTACCACCGCCTCAGCGATCATATCTGCGCAACGTGGGCCGATCATGTGAACACCAAGAATCTCATCGGTATCTTTATGAGCAAGCACCTTGATCACTCCGTCAGTATCCATACTTGCGCGTGCACGGCCGCTGGCCTTGAATGGGAATGAACCCACTTTATATGCAACTCCGCTTTCTTTCAACTGCTCTTCGGTTTGACCGACGCTAGCAACCTCAGGCCACGTATATACTACGCCCGGGATCAAATTATAATTAATGTGTGGTTTCTGACCAGCAATGATTTCCGCCACGAATGTTCCTTCTTCTTCCGCTTTGTGCGCTAACATGGCACCTTTCACCACATCGCCAATAGCATAAATGCCCGGAACGTTGGTTTGCAAGTGACCGTCTACCTCTACTCTGCCTCTCTCATCAATCTTCACTCCTGCCTTATCCAAGCCGAGATTATCAGTGTATGGCTTACGACCAACAGCTACCAACACATAATCGCCCTCTAATACGAGCTCTTCGCCTTTCGCATTGTCTGCCTTCACCGTTACCGTCTTGCCTTTCGCAGTAACTTCCTTTACTTTATGTGATAAATAAAAATCGAATCCGATTTTTTTCAATGACTTCTGTAATTCCTTACCCATCGTGCGATCCATGGTAGGAATGATGCTATCCATGAATTCCACTACACTGATCTGAGAACCCAAGCGTCCGTACACAGAGCCAAGTTCCAATCCGATCACACCGCCGCCGATGATAATCATATGCTTCGGAATCTCTTGTAATTTAAGAGCCTCAGTGCTAGTAATGACGCGCTTTTTATCGACATTGATGAAAGGCAATGAAGCTGGCTTGCTACCTGTAGCAATGATCGCATTCTTCGCACCGATCGTCTCAGTAGTGCCGTCAGCCTTAGCGATAGAGATCGTGCGAGCATCAATGAAAGAACCGTGTCCAGTATAGACATCGATTTTATTTTTCTTCATCAAAAACTCAATACCCTTCGTCGTTTGATCCACTACACCTTGCTTACGAGCAATCATTTGACCCAAGTTTACTTTCGGTGCCGACTTTAATTCGATACCATGTTCTTGGAATTGATGCACTGCTTGATGATAGTGTTCCGAGCTATCTAATAGTGCCTTCGATGGGATACATCCCACGTTCAAGCATGTACCACCTAATGTCGAGTAACGCTCTACGATAGCGGTCTTCAAACCGAGTTGTGCCGCGCGAATGGCTCCCACATACCCACCAGGTCCAGAGCCGATAACTACTACATCATATTGATTCATGTTGCAAATATAGAGGGAGTCAAATGACAAATGACAAGGGACAAGGGACAAATGATCTCGGCTTCGCCGAGAACAAATGAAGAACTAAGAACCAAGAATGCTAATTTATAATATAAAAATACAACGGCATTCCTACTGTAATGTTGAGCGGGAAAGTGATGGCGAGAGCCATGGGGAGGTAGAGTCCTTCGCTTGCTTTGGGATTGGCAAGTTTCATAGCTGCGGGAACGGCGATGTAAGAAGCACTTGCTGCTAACACGGCAAGAATAAATCGATCCGAAATTTCTTCCGTAAAAAAACAACTCACATAAGCTACAATTGATCCATTGACTAATGGAGCAATGGATGAATATAGAATTGGTGTCCAACCATTCTGAGTGAAAGAATTCAATTTTTTACCACAGGAAATTCCCATGTCCAATAAGAAAATGGCAAGAAATCCCTTGAACAAATCTGTAGTGAATGGCTTAATACCTTCCGCTTGTTCTGCACTTGCTAAAAAACCAATAATCAAACTTCCCAAAATCAAAAGCACACTGCCATTGGTAAGGCTGTGATGGAGGATATCCTTTGTGCTAGAGATATTATCCTCCTTGTCGTAAGCAGAAAGTAATATCAGCGAAATAATGATTGCGGGAGATTCCATCAACGCCATGATTGCGACCATGTGTCCATGAAATTCCATGTGATTTTGTTCGAGATAGCTTATTGCTGTCACAAACGTTACGGCACTTACAGAGCCATAGGCCGCGCCTATTGCTGCGGCATTGAAGATCCCTAATTTTTTTCTCAAAAGAAAAAAAGTATAAAGAGGAATCAAAACCGACAACAAAATACCGAAAAGCAATACACCCACTACTTCAGTGGTGATAGGATGATGTGACAATTCTTGCCCACCCTTGAAACCAATAGCAAAGAGCAGATAAAGCGAAATGAATTTTGCTGAATTCTGCGGAATCTCCAAATCGCTTTTCAAACGAACTGCTAGAATACCCAACAGAAAAAATAGAAAGGCTGGATTGGTTAGATTAGAAAGGAATAGTTCCATAGTGATTTTGGTCGGCAAAATTACCTCTACACTAGTCTATTGAATATTTATGTTTTTTATATAAAACATAAATAAAAAGATATGTGTTATATTCGCTAAAATGATATTGCAATGAATTACACACTTCATCAACTTTTTGTTTTCAAGAAAATAGCTGAACTCAGGAGTATCACGAAAGCCGCAGAAGAGCTGCACATGACACAGCCCGCTGTATCTATTCAATTGAAGAATTTGCAAGATCAGTTTGATATTCCACTCACTACTATTTCTGGAAGGAACATTAAAATAACAGATTTCGGAAAAGAAGTGGCCATCATTGCAGAGCAAGTGCTTATGGGAGTCGAAGAACTCAACCGCAAATCGCACGACTACAAAGGACTCATCACGGGAAAGCTTAAGATCGCTTCTGTGTCTACAGGAAAGTATATCATTCCCTACTTCCTTCGTGATTTTTTGGAAGCACATGAAGGAATTGACCTCAATCTAGATGTAACAAATCGCTCCGCAGTAATAACGAGTCTTGACGCTTGCGATACCGACTACGCGCTGGTATCCGTGATGCCTGACCATGGAAAATGGGATTATATTGATCTCATGGATAATGAACTCTATTTAGTAGGAAGTAAAAATTACGCGAAGAAAAATATCGTTTGGGAAAAAGAAGCGGTGATATACCGTGAGCAAGGAAGCGCTACTCGCAGCACCATGCAAAATTATATTGAGAAGAAAAAAATCAAGCCTCGAAAAATCCTGGAGCTTCAATCCAATGAGGCGGTGAAACAAGCGGTAATGGCAGGCATTGGAATATCAGTCATTCCATTGATTGGAATGAAGCGCGAACTAAAGTTAAAAGAACTGGAAATTATTCCAATTAAAGGTTTTCCTATTACTACTAAATGGAGATTGATTTGGAGAAAAGAAATGCGCCAATCACCCTTGCACCACGCCTTCGTAGATCACATGAGAGAAAACTGTGAGAGGATCGCTCATCGCTTTTTAACATCAACTACTGGAAGCCGTTGAGTGGAATAAAGTCTGCTTGATATCGATACAACAAAAAATTACCTTTGATACATGAAAACACTACTACCTCTAATTGCGCTGATGACAATCATGGCGGGATGCAAAAACGTTCAGAAAGAAAACGAAGCATTTATAAAAACATATTTCGAAAATTTCAATAAGCACGACTGGAAGGCGATGTCAGAGATGTACGCCCCAAGTGCGGAATTTCTTGATCCTAGTTTTGGAACAGATCTCGTGCAACAAACACGAGAAGATATTGTGAAAAAATACAGTGAAATGGAATTTCTGTTTCCTGACCTTCATGATGAGGTAAAGCGTATCCATACTAGTGGCGATAATACCGTGATGGTAGAATTCATCTCAACCGGCACCGCGCCAGAGAATTTAAAATTCACGTTACCCATTTGTACCGTTTTTACCATTGAAAACGGACAAATCACAAAGGACTACACTTATTACGACAACTTCTAAATCTCTCTCATTTTTTATGATCAGTTACATTGATATCGTCATCGCGATTCCATTATTATTCTCGTTGTATCGCGGTTGGAAAAATGGCTTTGTGATGGAAATTTTTTCGCTCTTATCACTCTTTGTGGGTGTGTACTTAGGTATTCACTTGAGCGATTGGGTGAGTGTATATCTGCGCGATGAAATGCACGTAGAATCTGATAATTTACCTATCATTTCCTTTGTGCTCATTCTTGCTTTGGTAATTGTTGGATTATACTTTCTTGGAAAATTAATTACCAAATCTATTAAAGCTGGTGGTGCAGAAAAGTGGAATCAAATTGCAGGATCATGCTTTTCGTTGGTAAAATTTATTCTCTCCCTCAGCCTTCTTTTCGTCATCTTTAATAGTGTTGATGAAAAGGTTTCAGTACTACCTCAAGAGCAAAAAGACAAATCGTATTTCTACAAACCTATTTACAATTTTTCACTGAAAGTACTGCCATCATTGAAAGAGAGCGAATTCTACAAAGCAGTCACCACCTCCACAGAAGAAGTAATTGAGCAACAATAAAAAAAGCCCCTAGACAAGTCTAGGGGCTTTTTCATAATCAATATCAATTCAATTAGTTCTTGAGACTCTCAAGACGACATTTCAATTTTTTACCTTTTCTGATATACTCAGAAATCATAACATAACCTGGCTTTCCAGCACGCACCCATACAGAGCCATCCGAATTTACTGGGATACGTGATTTTTCAATAGCTCCTCCATTCACAGTAACTACACCCAACATCAAATCATTCTTTTCCTTCGAATCTTCTTCTTTGCGATTTAAGTCTTGATAGATAACTGTGTACTTGTCGCTTGCTTTATCACCTGATGTGAATGAGTAGTCAAAGCCACCGATAGCCTTGATGTAAGCAGCCAACACTGGAGGCGCTGCTGTACCATATCCTTGTGGCAGTGCAATACGTGATTTTTTCTTTTCAATAAGTTGATAATCCTTAATAGTCATATCCGAACCAAATTGGATAGCAACCATATTCAACACAAGAATATCTACTACCGATTGACCGCTATTTCCTTGGTTCAAAACTGCACTTGCAATACCAAGAGCGCTTGCAGACTTCTTGTACTGTTCGCCCATCAAAGTCAACGTTCCATCCTTCGAACGAATAACTTTATGAATATAGAGCGCAGACTTTCTTTCTGAATCCTTCTGTTCCTCGGTCATCTTAGCATTCTTCACCTTTTTGATTTCTTTGTCCCAGAAATAGCTATACATATTTTTTTGAGAACCATCCATTTCCAATTCTTGGATGTAAAGTCCAGCGCTTTGATCCTTCAAAGGCTCGTCACCCGGAGCGTATAATTCTCCAATAACTGTTACACTATTTCTTTCAGTCTCAACGAATGCATTCAACATGCTATAGTCCTGCTTTGCATTGCCTTGTAATTGATTCTCGAAAAGAGTCTTTCCTGTTTTTGAGTCAATTAACTTCACAAAGAAATCAGCCTTCTTTGTCATTGCTCCAGTCTTCTTTCCTACATAAACGAGGGTATAGTTTTCATCAGCATTCAAAATATCTGCTGTTTCAAGCAATTTAGAATCAACTGGAGATCCATTCTTCCAAAGCACCTTTCCCTTAGTGTCTAGTGCTACAATTTCGTATCCCACCTTCTTGTTATCCACCCAAGAAAGTTTCACAAAACCAGCTTTTCCAATACCAAAAGAAGAAACCGTTTCTACTTCAGGTTGCATAAGAATAGCATTGATACGCATTGTTTCCCATTTATCAAGCTCCTTCATATTGTACTTACCTAGCTCTTTTCCTGAGCGATCGATAACTACATAATCCAAACCTGTCTTCTTATCATAGAACACAAACATGAAGTTCTCACCATTAAATGTCACTTCAATAAGTACTGTGTTCTTTGGGCGAATGATATCAAAGCCACCAGCCTTATTTAAATTAACATCTGTAAGATCAATGTGATAAACACGATTTTTTTTATCTTCTTTTTCTACTTCGTAGAAAGCAAAATAACCAGACAATTCATCATTGCTAATGATTTGTCCAAGACCTCTACCCTGCATTCGGCGTATGTTTGAGAATTCCACTGTTTGTGCAAATCCCGCGATAGTCGTACAAATAAAGAGGAGTGCGATTAATAATTGTTTTTTCATCATAGAAATATTAAGAATTGAGATTTAATGAATTTACTGTACTATAAAAATGTCCAGAAGGAAATTTGGAAAGAAAAGTTGCCTTCGCTTTCTCAAAATCAGATTTATTCTTATTGACATAAAGTCCCATCACTTGCGCAAAGCTAATGAATTCTGATTCGATTATATCCGCACCCTGAGCACTATTACTTGCCCAGCCCATTGCCAACTTCGCCATGTCTGCACTGTACATTTCATTCCAGAAATAAAGACATTTATTATAACTCGGATCGAAATTAACGTGCTCCATTGAGACGTAATCCCCCATCAGTTTCTCTCTACGCGCGATGCAGAGGTAAGAAGCGCATAGGCTCATGACAGCTCTGTTATAAGCGCTAGGACTTGTCTGCTCGAGCATGGCTGCGCGATAAAAAGCTCTGCCCAAATTTCTCAATCTAAACCAACTGAATATAATTTCTCTTTCCGCTAAAATTTGATAAGATGCATAAGCCGGATCGATATTTCTTGTGCGCTGCTCTGACGCGTATTCCGGAGCGATTTTCTCAATTCTGAGTGGAATGTCTGGGTGGGTTTTTAAAGAGTCTGGAGTTTTCTCTACTTCATATTTCTCAAGCCCAAGGGAGGACACGCTCTTTTGTTGATACCATGAAGGATTAAAAGGAACTCCTGATAGACTTACTAATGCATACAAATTGATGGAGTCTGTCCTATACTCTATATCAGAATGATCCAACATTTCTAATAAAGACTTCATGTATTTCGCATGGCCACCTGATTTGATAAAAAACTCCTTACCTACCGAATCCGCCGCGAACTCCAGTGATCGAGAGAACTTTCTAGCATTGGCTAACCTCGAGAAAATCACTTTTTCTAACTTCGTTCTCACCTTGTATTCACTGTTCAAAGCCTCACGATAATCTTTCTTCACTTGCTTGTCAAACAACATCTCAGCACTTAAATCAATGGATGCATTCACGTGATTTTTTATATCATGTGAAATCTCATGGCAAATCACAAACTTCAATTCGTCCAAATGATTTAATCGCTCCAATAAACCAATGGTGATAAATAAATTACCATCGCCTGTTGCGTAGGCATTCACTATTAATTCCTCGGTAACAAAAATTTTAAATCGACGTGGTAAATTATTGGCAGCGACAATCTCATTCAATAAATCTTCACACAATTTTTGAAGCGGACTATCATAGAGAATTTCTCCGCGCTCCACCATGTCTTTCTGATCTTTCCAGCGATTTTCATACTGTGTCTTGATGTACTTCTTAACATTAGAGCGCTCTTCAGTGATGGTTCCTAATTGAGATTTATAAAGTTGTTCGAAATACGTGAGAGACTCGGGGCGACTTTTAACGCGCACCACCGGAGATTGTGCATGAAGGAAATCAGTGCTACAAAACAGAAGGAGAAAAAATAAAATTCTCAATAATGAAGACATAGAAAAATTGATAGAATTCAAATATAAATAAAAAGCCCCAAGAGATGTCTCGGGGCTTTTAATCGTAACGAAATATTATTTTAATTCTCTGGCTTAATTGAAGCCATTAAATATTCGCGGTTCATTCTTGCGATGTTTTCCAATGAAATTCCCTTTGGGCATTGTACTTCACATGCACCGATGTTTGAACAGTTACCAAATCCTTCTTCATCCATCTTCTTTACCATGTTCAATACACGCTCTTTGCGCTCTACTTGACCTTGTGGAAGCAATGCATATTGAGAAACTTTTGCGGATACGAAAAGCATAGCAGATCCATTTGGACAAGTTGCTACGCAAGCGCCGCATCCGATACATGTTGCAGCATCGAATGACTTATCAGCATCTTCTTTTGGAACTGGAATCGCATTCGCATCCAACGTACGACCGCTGGTGTTTACGGAAATAAATCCGCCTGCTTGTTGAATACGGTCAAACGCTCCACGATCCACCATCAAATCCTTGATGACTGGGAAACCAGCGCTTCTCCAAGGCTCGATATAAATAGTTTCGCCGTCTTTAAACGAACGCATGTGCAATTGGCAAGTAGTAACGCCACGGTTTGGACCGTGCGCTTCTCCGTTGATGAACATGCTACACATTCCACAAATACCTTCGCGGCAGTCGTGGTCAAATGTCACAGGATCATCTCCTTTTTCTACAAGATCATAGTTTAATACATCGATCATCTCAAGGAATGACATGTCTTCTGATATATCAGTCACCTTGTACTCCACGATTTTTCCTTGGTCATTGGTGCTCTTCTGGCGCCAAATTTTCAATGTGAGATTCATTGCCTTGTATTTTTCTTATTTGTAAGAACGTGCAGAAACTTTGATGTTTTCGTACACTAAATCTTCTTTGTTCAACTTTGGTTCGCTTGGATTTCCTGTGAATTCCCAAGCAGCTACATACATATATTTTTCATCATCGCGCAATGCCTCGCCTTCTTCTGTTTGGTACTCCTCACGGAAGTGACCACCACAGCTTTCATTGCGATCCAATGCATCGATGCACATCAACTCTCCCAACTCGATGAAATCTGCTACACGTGCAGCTTTCTCCAATTCTGGATTCATTCCTTTGGTTGATCCAGGAACTTTTACATTCTTGTAAAAATCTTCTCTCAACTGACGAATATCTGCAATCGCTTGCTCCAAGCCTGGCTTGTTACGCGCCATTCCGCACATATTCCACATGATCTTTCCTAATTTTTTATGGAAATAATCAACTGGCTTTGTTCCGTTTGTTGTGAAGAATGATTCCAATTGGTTGCGTACGTTCTTCTCAGCTTCTTCGAACTCAGGTGTATTTGTTGAAATAGCACCTGTACGAATTTCATCCGCTAAGTAGTTACCAATAGTATATGGCAATACGAAGTATCCATCCGCCAAACCTTGCATCAATGCTGATGCTCCTAGACGGTTGGCGCCGTGATCAGAGAAGTTTGCCTCTCCGCATGCGTAGCAACCAGGAATGGTTGTCATCAATTCATAATCCACCCATAGTCCACCCATTGTGTAGTGAACCGCTGGATAAATCATCATTGGAGTTTCGTATGGATTCTCAGCTACGATTTGCTCGTACATCTGGAATAAGTTTCCATACTTCGACTCTACTACTTTTTTACCCATAGCAACGATTTCAGCTTCGCTTGCATTATGCAAACCTTTCACGTTTGCTTCTGCTTTTCCGTAGCGAACGATCGCTGCGCTGAAATCGAGATATACGGCTTCACCTGTTGAGTTCACTCCGAAACCTTCATCGCAACGCTCTTTTGCAGCGCGTGACGCGATGTCACGTGGTACGAGGTTACCGAAAGCTGGATATCTTCTCTCGAGGTAATAGTCTCTTCTATCTTCTGCAAGATCTACCGGGCGAAGTTTTTTCGCGCGAATAGCTTCTGCATCTTCTTTGAATTTTGGAACCCAAATACGACCATCATTACGGAGCGACTCCGACATCAAGGTCAACTTAGATTGGTGATCACCTGATACAGGGATACATGTTGGGTGAATCTGAGTAAAGCATGGATTAGCGAAAAGAGCTCCTCTTCTGTGCGCTCTCCAAGCAGCTGTTACATTCGATCCCATCGCGTTTGTAGACAAGAAGAATACGTTACCATATCCACCTGTGCAAAGTGCTACCGCGTGAGCAGAGTGACGCTCGATCTCTCCAGTCACCATGTTGCGAGCGATGATTCCGCGTGCCTTGCCATCAACGATAACTATATCCAACATTTCGTGACGGTTGAGCAACGTAATATTTCCTTTACCCACCTGTCTTGACATTGCTGAATATGCACCGAGCAATAACTGTTGACCTGTCTGACCTTTTGCGTAGAAGGTACGTGATACTTGCGTTCCACCGAATGAACGGTTGTCAAGTAATCCGCCGTAATCACGTGCGAATGGAACACCTTGCGCTACACATTGGTCGATGATGTTTGTAGACACCTCCGCCAAACGGTGAACGTTTCCTTCGCGTGAACGGTAGTCACCACCTTTGATGGTGTCATAAAATAAACGGAAGGTGCTGTCACCATCGTTCATATAGTTCTTCGCTGCATTGATACCACCTTGCGCTGCGATAGAGTGCGCGCGGCGTGGGCTGTCTTGAAAGCAAAGAGCCTTCACCTTGTATCCCATCTCTGCAAGTGACGCAGCAGCAGAGGCACCAGCTAAGCCGGTTCCTACTACAATCACTTCAATGCTTCTCTTATTCGCTGGATTCACCAGCTTCACAGAGTTCTTATATTTTGTCCACTTCTGATCGAGTGGTCCTTCTGGTATTCTTGAGTTCAACGCCATGACTTAATATGTTGATAGGTTGAAAATGCTTTTTAATTAGTGGACGAGTTTGAAATAAAATGCAATTGGCATCGCTGCAAAGACTGCAGGGATGATGATAGAAAATGCATCGCCCACTAGTGCGATGGTATTCTTGTATTTGCTATGATTTAGACCAATTGATTGGAAGGCGCTCTTGAAGCCGTGAAGCAAGTGCCAGAAAAGAGAAATACATCCCAATACATATAGGATTACTACCCAGCTGTATGAGAAAATCAATTCCATTTCTCCGTAAAGATTTTCGTACAATTTACCATTGATAATCATTTCAGGTTCCGCGATTGTAAGGCCTGTAATGCGCGTGCGTAACCAGAAGTGATAAAGGTGAACGATTAAGAAAAGGAGGATGATTGTTCCGAGAAGCGCCATGCTGCGTGAGTACCATGTGCTGCTTGCAGAAGCCTTTTCATAAGCGTACTTCACAGGGCGAGCTGCGCGATTTTGGAAATAGAGCATCAAACCATCTACGATGTGAAGGATAAGCCCTACGAATAATCCAATCTCCATCGTTCTTACGATGATATTGGTACCCATGAAATGAGCCCAAAGATTGAACGTTTTGCCACCGTCATTGAAGAAGATAGTAGCATTGATTGCACAGTGTACGACCAAGAATGAAATAAGGAAGATGCCTGTCAGAGACATCCAGAATTTCTTTGTGATTGAAGATTTGAATAATCCTGCTGCCATAATCGAGTTGTTGTTTTGCTCGGCGAAAATAAGTGCCAAATGGATACACTCGTTGGAATTTTTCCATTTAGAACACTTCAAAATAACAAGTGATCCGTGAATGTGTTCAATGGCGCATTCTCAGGGAGTTTCAGAGAAAAAAAAAGCCCCAGCAATGCTGGGGCTTTGATATTAAAAACTAAAATCTTAGTTCAAAGAGTGACGCTTGAAATCCACTGCAGCTAGATCCTTATCTACTGTCTTCAAGTATTGAGCAACAGATAATTTACCATCTTTAATGAATTCTTGGTTTACCAAAGTAGCTTCTTTGTAGAATTTGTTCAAACGACCAAGGGCGATTTTCTCAGCCATGTCAGCTGCTTTACCTTCGTTGATAGCTTGTTCTTTACCTACTTCGATTTCACGTTGCTTGATGTCTTCTGGAACGCTAGATTCGTCTAGAGCAACAGGAGCCATTGCTGCAGCTTGCATAGCTACATCACGACCTACTTCATCAGTAGTCGTTTTGTTGAATGCAACGAATGCAGCCAATTTGTTACCTGGGTGGTTGTACACAGCAACAAATTCAGCGTTTGAGATTTCGTATTTAGAAAGATCGATTTTTTCACCGATTTTTCCTACTTCTTCAGTGATTTTGTCAGCGATAGACAATGAAGTACCTGGGTAGTTCAAAGCTTTCAACTCATCGATTGTAGCTGGCTTATTAGCAACAGCGACATCAGCGATAGTGTTAGCGAACTTATCGAAATCTGCGTTTTTAGCAACGAAGTCAGTTTCGCAGTTCAATACGATAAGAACACCAGTCTTACCATCTTCTGTTCTTTTGGTGATTACCAAACCTTCAGCGGCATCGCGGTCGCTACGGCTAGCAGCTACTTTTTGACCCTTCTTACGAAGTAGGTCGATAGCAGCTTCGAAATCTCCATTGGCTTCTGTAAGAGCCTTCTTGCAGTCCATCATTCCGGCACCAGTGATAGTGCGCAATTTGTTTACGTCTGCAGCTGTGATAGTCATGATATTATCTTTTGAATATTATACAATAGTGAACTAAATCTTGAAAGCTAGGATTTCGATATTCTTAATTTTTGATTAAGGATTTCGCTTCCTTGTTATCGAAAGATGTTATGCTTCAGCAGTAGTCTTCTTACGACCACGACCTTCGCCACCTTTGTTTTCGCCTTCTTCCGTCTTATCAGCTTTACGCTCAGAAAGACCATCAGCGATAGATTCGATAACTACATCAAGAATTTTAGAGATTGACTTTGTTGCATCATCGTTAGATGGGATAGCGAAATCCACTTTACGAGGATCGCTGTTTGTGTCAACCATTGCGAATACAGGGATGTTCAGACGCTTAGCTTCTGCAACAGCGATGTGTTCTTTCATGATATCGATAACGAAAAGAGCAGCAGGAACACGGTTCATATCAGCGATAGAGCCAAGGTTTTTCTGCATCTTTTGGTAAGTACGATCCAATTGAAGACGTTCGCGCTTGCTAAGAGTAGCAGCAGTTCCGTCAACGCCCATTTTCTCGATGTTTGACATCTTACGAACTGCCTTACGGATAGTAACGAAGTTAGTAAGCATACCACCTGGCCAACGCTCGGTAACGAAAGGCATTCCGATAGCGCTAACTTTTTCTGATACGATGTCTTTTGCTTGTTTTTTAGTAGCTACGAAGAGGATTTTCTTTCCTGACTTAGCGATTTGCTTCAAAGCACTTGAAGCTTCTTCGAGCTTAACGACTGTTTTGTTCAAGTCGATGATATGGATTCCTTTCTTCTCACCGAAGATATAAGGAGCCATGTTTGGATTCCATTTGCGGCTAAGGTGACCAAAATGTACACCTGCGTCCAGCAATTCGTCAAAAGTAACTTTTGCCATTTTATTGATTTGTCTTGTTTACGTTCACTTATATTCAACCACCAGGTAGTCGTTCGCCGTTGAGGCATAGCGCCACAAGGGCGAACGAGTCGAGGCAGTTTGGATGCTAAACAACTTCTCCAGCGATTAACGCTTAGAGAACTGGAAGCGCTTACGAGCTTTCTTCTGACCGAACTTCTTACGCTCAACCATACGAGGGTCACGAGTTGTAAGTCCTTCTGCCTTAAGAAGAGTCTTCCATTCAGGGTTGAGTTCGATCAACGCCTTGCTGATTGCCAAACGAAGTGCCTCAGCTTGGCCAGTGATACCACCGCCATCTAAGTTCGCTTTGAAATCATACTTCCCTTCGTTTCCAGTAAGCGCGAACGGCTGGTTCACACGGTACTGAAGTACGAGTGTTGGGAAATAGTTTGTGTAGTCTTTACCGTTAATGGTAAATTGTCCAGTACCTTCAGAAAGATATACTCTTGCTACTGCAGTCTTTCTGCGACCGGATGTATTTGTAACTTCAGCCATTTGACTTGAAAATTATCTTTTGATTATGTGTTCTTTTGGTTGTTGAGCCTCTTGTTCGTGAGCAGTACCAGCATACACATAAAGGTTGCGGTAAACAGCACGTCCAAGACGGTTCTTCGGAAGCATTCCTCGCACAGCCATCTCAATCATAGCAGTTGGGTGCTTTGCCATCATCTCTTTTGGAGTAGCAAAACGCTGACCGCCTGGGTAGCCTGTGTAACGGATGTATACTTTCTCGTCCCACTTGTTTCCAGTCAACTGGATTTTCTCAGCATTAATGATGACAACATTGTCACCACAGTCAGCGTGTGGGGTAAAATTAGTCTTATGCTTACCACGAAGAATGTAAGCTACCTCACTGCTGAGGCGTCCTAATGTTTGTCCTTCAGCATTGATAAGAAGCCACTGTTTGTTGGCGTTTTCTTTATTTGCTGAAATTGTTTTATAGCTCAACGTATCCATTGCTATTGATTTCTAGTGTCTTTCCTTTTTGAAAAACGGGCTGCGAAAATACTACCTTTTTTGCAGATAGCAAATACTTTTCAACACTCTTTTTTTAAATCCCTTATTTATCAAGGGTTTCCGAGCGAAAAAAAACATTGATAACCTAAGAGTTGGGGGTTTGGGGTTGGG
>JAIXWP010000137.1 GCA_027491215.1 Flavobacteriales bacterium
AAAGGGGAACTCTATCTTTTGATGGGAAGACAAACCGCTATTTATATCTCGAAAAAAGGTAAATTAGAATTGCTTGCGGGCACCAAGGAAAAGGGATATGTAAATGCTAAAGAAGGCAAATTGGTGTCATTCAATCAGCCTGTGAATATGGAGTTGAATGGAGGGGATTTACTAGTTTGTGATTTTGGGAATCACGCACTGCGAGAGGTTTCAATAGCCAAGGGTGCAACAAACAGCATCGTGCCTCAATATGTCTTTGACTATATGGTTACGGGAGATGCGCTCAATGTCGGCGAACCTATTTTTTTCGAGTCAGAAATATTTGGTGAAGGAGTGAATACTGTAAAAATAGCTTGGGATATCACAGGCTGGGAATTCCTACCAGAGGGACGCAATGAATTAAATGCAGAAGAACCATCGGGTATCACTTGGGATCCTGAAAAATTCACTGATAAGGGTTGTGAGTTAATGATTCCAACAGATCTGTCACCTGAGTTTGCGCAAATTGAACTCTATTGGACCTTGCGTAATTTGGTGAATCCAGACCTGGTAATTATAAAGAAAGCTGTATTCAATTTATCTTACACCGTAATTCCAGGGGAAGCCACAACTCACGAGTTTAATGCGCAACCTCATTTATTACCTTAATTATTCTCCTAAAACTCTGCTCAGAGATTTAGCAGCCTCCGTATATGTTGGTTGGATGCGTAAGGCTTGACGATAGTCATTCTCAGCATCTTTGATTTTATTCATACTCTCGTAGCAAAGTCCACGATTGTAATAGGCTTGATAATAGTTTGGTAGTTTTTCAATGGCCTTTGAAAATTCTACAACCGCTGAATCATACTGTTGTAAGAATTCAAGATGAATAAATCCTTTGTTGAAATATGCTGTCGCAAATGATGGATCTATTGAAGCAATAGTATCGTACGCAGCAAAAGCCAATTGATAGTTTTGCTTGTATTTAAAACCTGTTTCTTGATAGAACATTGCAAGGTTATACCAAGGCTCGACAGTGCGCGGTCTAAGCTCAATTGCAGAGTTATAATATTCCTTCGCGAGATTGTGTTTTTGACGGTGAAATAAAAGGCCTGCTTCGATGTAGGCATCATAGTAGGTTGGGTCTACTTCAATCGCAGTTTGATAGGAGCTGCACGCTAGAGTGGTGTCTCCAGTTTCCTTGTACATTCTACCTTTGAGATAATATGCGTATGGAAGAGTTTCATTGATTTTCAATGCAGCATTGATGTGATTAATTGCAAGGCTATAATTCTTCAGAAGAATATCGATGGCTGCTTTTTTTAATAGGCAATCTGTATTGTTGGCATCGAAAGCAAGACAATGTTCATATTCTTTGTAGGCTTCTTTTTCATTAAGCATTTTGAAATGCATATCTCCCTTGAGTAGATAGATCTCGCTGTGAGCGCTGTCTGCAATAATTGCACGTTCGATGTCTTTCATTGCGTCTACATAGTTTTGGAGTGTACCATAGTATGTCGCGCGTTCTAAGTAGTGTGCATAGTTATTAGGTTCCGCCTCAATCTTTGCGTTGATACGCATGAGAGTAGAGTCCAGCTGTTCAGTTGGATGTTCAGATTGTGCAGTGCTTGAAGTTGCAGTATCGCAAGCGATAAAGGCACAAGCTGCGAAGGCGATATAGAAGTAGACTTTAATCATCGAGAGCAAAAATAGGGTGATGTTCAAAAAAAAAGCCCATGATTCGTGAGAATCATGGGCTAAAATATTAGAATTCTTTACGCGTTAGCGGTTGCTTTTGCAGCAATAGCGGCGCGCACGTTGGTTTCGATTTCGTCTGCCAACTCAGGATTGTCTTCAAGAAGTTGTTTAACAGCTTCACGACCTTGACCGAGTTTGGTTTCGCCGTAGCTAAACCAGCTACCGCTTTTCTTCACAACATTAAGGTCTACACCGAGGTCGATCATTTCACCAATCTTGCTGATACCGTGTCCGAAGATGATATCAAATTCCGCTTGACGGAAAGGAGGAGCTACTTTGTTTTTCACGATTTTCACTTTCGCGCGGTTACCTACAGGAGTTTCGCCATCCTTGATTTGAGCAGATCTGCGAATATCGATACGCACAGAAGCATAGAATTTAAGGGCGTTACCACCAGTAGTTGTTTCAGGGTTACCGAACATTACACCGATTTTTTCACGAAGCTGGTTGATGAAAATGCAGCAGCAGCCTGTTTTGCTAATAGTAGCTGTCAGTTTGCGGAGAGCCTTTGACATCAAACGTGCTTGAACACCAACGTTAGAGTCACCCATTTCACCTTCGATTTCCGAGCGTGGAGTAAGTGCTGCAACGGAGTCAATCACGATAAGGTCGATTGCACCAGAGCGAATAAGGTTATCAGCGATTTCAAGACCTTGCTCACCGTGGTCAGGCTGAGAGATCAAGAGGTTTTCTGTATCTACGCCGAGCGCTTCTGCATAGAATTTATCGAACGCGTGTTCAGCATCGATAATCGCACAGATACCACCTTGCTTTTGACATTCAGCGATAGCGTGAATGGCTAGAGTTGTTTTACCAGATGATTCAGGACCGTAGATTTCTACGATACGTCCTTTTGGATATCCACCAATTCCAAGGGCAAGGTCGATTCCGATAGAGCCAGATGGAATTGCTTCAATATGTTCATGAGCACTATCACCTAACTTCATCACCGCACCCTTTCCATAGGTTTTCTCCATTTTGTCCATTGCGAGTTGCAATGCTTTTAGCTTTTCTTTATTAATTTCTGCCATGGTTTTTTTCTTTTGATGGGTGCAAGGTAGTGTGCCTGATTGTAACCTATTTACAAGGTTGAAAAGTTTATATATTGTTGATTACTCATTCGAGGAGCCTTTGTACAGGTCTCTAATGACTAAATAAGCTCCAAGGTATATCGCGGTGAATATACTTGCATATATAAACGGCTTACTATTCGACTCAGATTGCATTTCTCCTGTAGCCAAACTCATAAATCGTATCTGAATACGATGGGAGATATACCAACTCAAAGCAAACAGTGCAGGAGCAATAGCGAGGTAAATCAGGGTAAATCTTTTTGTTATCATGAGATATTTGTTTCAATTATTAAAGTCGCGAACCGAAGATAGATGAACCCACTCGAATCATGGTACTCCCTTTATCAACGGCTAATGGCCAATCACCACTCATCCCCATTGAGATCTCAGTGAAGTTGGCGTTATCCTTAAAAATACTTGATTTTAATTCTTGGAAGATATGCGTGAGCTTTTCAAACTCAAGTTCTATCTGTTTCTGATTTTCTACAAAAGATGCCATCCCCATCACCCCAGATATTTCAACATGCGGAAACTCCGACCAGTTAACGCCTGACAATTCTTCTTTATAAGCAGAAGTGTCAAATCCATGCTTTGTGTCTTCATCTGCAATATGGAATTGAAGAAAGCATTTGATCATGCGCTCGTTCTTAGCTGCTTGCTTTTCGATTTCTTGTAAAAGCTTCACGCTATGAACTGCATGGATATAACTTACAAAAGGAGCGATGTTTTTTACTTTGTTGCTTTGGAGGTGTCCAATAAAATGCCATTCAATATCCTGTGGGAGTTGTGGCTGCTTTTCGATAATTTCTTGAACATAATTTTCTCCGAATGCTCTTTGACCAGCCTCGTAAGCCTCTCGAATAGCGGTGATGGGCTTGGTTTTCGAAACTGCTATAATCTTAACGTGGGATGGAACCGTTTTTCTTAACTCGAGAATGTTTTTTTTGATGTCTGACATTTCCTTAACTCAATTCGTACACAATCAATCCACTTCTTAGCTTTGGTTCTACCCATGTGCTTTTTGGAGGCATGGTGCCATTGATATCTGCGATATGCTTCAATTCTTCAATAGCAACAGGATATAAACCAAATCCAGCTATAAATTGTTTTTTGTCTATCAATTGTTTCATTCCTTCCATCCCCTTGGGTCCGTCAAGAAAGGAAACGCGTTTGTCTTTTCTAAGATCTTTAATTCCTAAGATTGGATTCAATACCAAATCGCTCAACACTTGTGCATCTAAGGTTTCCTGATGCACCTTCAGGTTTAATGCAAACCATTGTTTATGGATGTAAAGACTGAATTCTCCTTTTTGAGATGGCTTGAAATTTTCTGGAGCTTCATTAACATAAAAATCTTTTTCTAAAGCTTTCAAGAATGCGGAAACCTCCAAACCATTCAAATCTTTTACTAAGCGGTTGAATTCATAAATTCTTACCGTGTTTTCATCTAGGATATACGCTAGGAAATAATTCCAAGGTTCTTTGCCAGTGGGGTTTGAAGTGTCCAGAGCTCTGCTTTCGCAAAGCTTAGCACTTGATGCGCTGCGATGGTGACCATCAGCAATGTACAATGCATCAATTTGTGCGTAGATCTCTTCAATCTTTTGTATGTCTTCCTTGGCATTTACTATCCACAATTGATGGCGGTCGCGATTGGTCGTGGTAAAGTCGTAGGTAGGTCGTTGATCGAGGTATTTTGCGTAGATAATTTCCAACCCCGTACTTCTCTCAGACATCAACAGCACTGGCTCGGCATTTATATCAGTGATGTCTAGGTATTTTGTAAACGTGTCTTCTCTTTTTGATAATGTCTGTTCGTGGATTTTGATTTTTCCATTGTTATAGTCTTCGACAGCAACAGCAGCAATCAATCCTGTAAACGGGTGTCCGTTTTTTATTTGTCGATAGATATAAAAACAAGCCTCTTCTTCACGCACTAAAATTTCCTCTTCTATAAACTCTTTGTACTTCGATTTTACAAGCTCAAATCGCTTTTCTAAGGTATCTGCTTTATGCAGTTTATTGGAGCCAAGGTCTGGGTGAATGATGTGTAAAAAGCTGTAAGGGTTCTCATGCAGCTTCGAACGCAATTGTGGTTTGGTATAACTCACATAGCTTCGCGATGCCACTAAATGCGCTTTATCAGCGGTTGGTCTTACGGCTTTGAAAGGCTTTACAATCGACATCTTTTATGCGTTGATTTTCATGATGTCTTGAACTCTGCTTGCGATCTCTAATCCAATTCTCTCTTGTGCCTCATTCGTTGATGCTCCAATGTGGGGTGTTGAAAGAATTTTTGGATGCTTCAAGATCGCAGCGTTTGGTTTTGGTTCACCAACAAAAACATCCAACGCAGCAAATGCAACTTGACCATTGTCCAGTGCTTCGATGAGTGCAGACTCTTCAATAACGCCACCTCTCGAGGTATTCACTAGGATAATTCCTTTTTTACAAGAAGCTAATTCTTCTTTTCCAATTACCGCCGCTCCATTCGCTTGCTTCGGTACGTGCAATGAAACGAAGTCGCATGAACTCAAAATTTCTGCAAGTGAAACAAAAGGAACTTTTACATGCACTGGCCCATGTCCTTCAATCATAAGTTCCACTGGTTGCTCGCTTTGATGAGAATCACAAGCAATAACCTTCATGCCACAACCCAGCGCATAAGAAGCGAGTGAGCGACCGATGCGGCCAAAGCCAACGATACCTAGAGTTTTACCTCTCAGCTCTGTTCCTTTCGCATATTTCTTCTTTAATGCTTCGAATTGTTCGTCGCCTGTTGTTGGCATATGAGTGCCTGCATCATACACTCCGCGCGCTGCTGCAAACATTAATGACATTACCAACTCGGCTACACTCTGACTGCTCGAAGCTGGAGTATTGAATACTTCAATACCTTTTGAACGAGCGTATTCTGCGTCGATATTATCGATTCCAACACCGCCGCGTCCAATGAATTTTAATCCAGGACAAGCATCGATTAAATCTTTACGAGCAGTAGTTGCACTGCGAACAAGAAGTCCGATATAGTTGTCGTTATTGATTGCTTGCGCAAGGTTTTCTTGTGCTACTTTTTCTGTAATTACAGTAAAGCCTAATGCCTCGAGGGCTTTTTTACCACCAGCATCAATGCCGTCGTTCGCTAAAATTTTCATCTGAAAAATTATCCTTTGGTTCGTTCGAATTCTTTCATTACATCCACCAATACTTGCACGCTTTCGATAGGAAGTGCATTGTACATCGAAGCGCGGTATCCACCAACAGAGCGGTGTCCCGCGATTCCGCTGATTCCAGCTTCTTTCCAAAGTTTATCAAATTCTGGAGCACTTGCTTCGTCATTCAACTTGAAAGTAGCATTCATCCATGAGCGAGCTTCTGGCACGGCGTGTCCTTTGAATGCGCTGTTGCGATCAAGCTCTGAATAGAATAAAGCCTGTTTCGCGTTATTGCGAACTTCCATTCCCTCTAATCCACCATTTGCTTTGATCCAACGAAGGGTGAGCATACTTGCATAAACTGCAAATACTGGAGGTGTATTCGACATAGAATCTTTGTCAATGTGATTCAAAAGATCCATGTAGTTTGGAAGTTTTCTTCCTGTTTTACCAAGCTGTTCTTTATCGACAATGTATAATACTGTTCCTGCAGGTCCCATGTTCTTTTGAGCGCCGGCATAGATCATTGCGAAATCGGAGGCATTGAATTTTTTAGAAAAAATATCAGAGCTCATATCGCAAACGATAGGAACATTTGTTTTTGGAAATGATTGATACTGTGTTCCAAAAATGGTGTTATTCGATGTGATGTGGAGATAGTCCACATCTGATGGAACTTCAAAGTTTGGGATATAGCTGTGGTTCTTGTCTGAAGAGTCTCCGATTACTTGAACTTCGCCGAGCAATTTTGCTTCTTTGATCGCGCCTGTCGCCCACACACCAGTATTTACATAGGCAGCTTTGCCGCCCTCTTTCATCATATTGATAGCACTGGTGTAAAAACCAAGAGTAGCGCCGCCTTGTAGGAATAGCACTTCATAACGTTCAGGAAGACCTAAGATGTCTTTTACCAATTGTCGAGCTTCGTCCATCACCTTCTCGAAATTCTTCGAACGGTGAGAGATTTCGATGAGCGACAATCCCATGTTGTCAAACTCTAGGATTGCTTGTGCTGCCTGTTCTGTAACTTCCTTAGGAAGGATAGATGGTCCAGCGCTGAAGTTGTGTACTTGTTTCATGAAAGCGACGGTATTTAAATTCGTCGCGAAGGTAATGCAGTATAGCCTATTGGAGAAGCTCTTTTACCTTGTTCTTGTTCCGCTCAAGAAAGAAATCATCAACAATTAATGCGGCCCTATCGTAATCATAAATTCGGGGCTGAGCGAGTTCTAAAATTTTAACTTTATTATCCTCCAATTCTAGCTGTGAAATGAGGTAGCGGAGCTGGTCTACTCGGAAGCATTCTACTTGAGAAATTTCTTTTAATTTTTCAAAACGCTTGAATTCGAATCCAATTTTAGACAGATTTTCCTTGATGGAAATAAAGTCCACTTCACTCACAGGTTCTGTACAGTTGGTGCGACCGCTGTACTCAGGCATTACAAGTGTCACTGTATCGACTACCCCTTCTAGGTTTGCTGTGAAGAGAGGGATGTCAAATTGACTTTCGGAAATGGGGAAAAATTGGAATATCCCTTTGATGGTGCGAAGTTCAAACTGAACAGAAGTATTCTTTTTGATATCGATTGTCTGTTCGAATGCTGGTACAGCTGGGTTGGTAAATTGTACGGCTATTTTTTGCTTTCCGCTTAATTCACAGTAAAAAGACATATGAGTGGAAGGCCATGTATTCATTGAGGTTTCGGCCACTTTGAGATAAAACGCCAATGAATCAGACGACCTGAAATCAAGCTTAGATTGGCCGAAAATGGCCATCGACGATACAATGAAAAGCGAGAAAAAAACAGGTTTCATAAGGCAAATTTAATAGACCTACGCACTAATTAGGCCTAAAGTATTTCCATTCACATTTATTTGAATAAACGTCTGACGATAGGAAGTTGTTTCAATCGTTGTGGCAATAACTCTAAAGGGCTAATTCCATTCACTTTTAGAATACCGGGTGCAACGTAGATGGTGATGAGCAATGATGTTCCCCAAACGAGCGCGGCAGCTAGTATTTTGAATAAAGGTCCAAGCGACAATAAGTTTGAAAAAAACATAAATGGCAATGCAGATATCATCGTAATACCTCCCAGTAATAATCCTGGTAGCAAGGCTTTCAATTGAATCCAATAACTAGACGATATCAAAACATGACAGAGGTGGATAGACATTAGATAATGAATGAAAGTAGTGGCTACGATAGACCAAGCGATAGCGGTTAGTCCATATGGAATGGCCCAATAAACACCGAGGATCATGAGCAGTAAATAAAAGGCTTTATAATAACTTCCTTTCATCACAGCGTTCTTCGCGCGGAGCAATGCATCACTAAGACGAGTGAGTGTTCTGAAAACAATAGCAATGAACAATACTTGAAGCACTACCCCCGCGTCTGCGTAAGTTGGGCCGAGATAAATGGTTACCAACTCTTCTGCAAAAATGGAAATGAATACAGAAGTTGGAATAATGATAATACCGATCATTTGGGTGCCAATCAAAATAAGTCTTCGCAGGCGCTCGAGTTCATCTTGCATTTTCGACATGCCACTAAAAAGCACATTATCACTGAGCTTTGCCATGATCGTGATGGGCAGGGACATCACATAGGCCGAACGCTCGTAAACACCAGCAGAGTCAAGTTTGGATCTTCCATCAACGGCTGGCAGTGTATCGACATATTTTGGAAGAAGCATCACATCCACCTTGGTAGCTGCATAATTCAACGAATTAAAGAGAGTACTTGCACCGCCATAGCCAATGAGTTCGCGGGTTTGTTTCCATTTCCATTTTAGAGGAAAACTTGTAGGTTGAAGAATCCAATAGGAGAGGGTCATGAGAAGATTTTGGGCAAAAAGTGCCCAGACATAAGCCCACACTTCAAAGCCTGCATATGCAAGGAGAAGACCAACAATTAAATTGCCCCCAACAATCGAAATCATTCCGGCGATGAAGAAGTTTTTGAACTTCATTTCTTTCATCATTAAACTGCGAGGAACCACGGCTAGAGCTGAAATCGTAAAGGAAGTACATACTACTTGCATGATGGGCTCTAGCTCTGGGAGTTTATAGGCTTTTGAAAAAAGCGGAGCACTGACTACAAAAGCCAAAGTGAAGAGTACTCCAAGAATCAATGAGGTGTAAAATGCCCCAGTAAGATGCTGCGGCTGAAGCTCCTTTCTTTGAATGAGTGCTGGGCCTATGCCCACTTGAGAAAATATCTCAGCGAACCCCATAATACTCAATACGACCCCCATGAGAGCAAAGGATTCTTGAGGAATCATTCTAGCAATGATAGCGGTGTAGATCATTTGAATAACGATCTGCAACACTACGGTGCTGGTATTCCAACTAAAGCTTGATATAAATTGTCTTTTCTCGGACACAGGCTATTGTGATGTGAACAAATATACAAGCAAGTGGAAGTTGAGAAAGGCGTTGTATTTTCGTATTAATTAATAGAGTTATGAAAAGAACAATCCTGTGGAGTTTGTCCCTTTTGCTCCTGCTAACACAATGCAAATCGAGCAAAGATGCCAATGGAGTGAACAGTCGCACATTTTCCAAAAAAATATTAGTGGGCGCATCGATCACAAGTGTGAAGATCAAGAGATTTCCTGCGTACACAAAAGACGGATCGAAGTGGGATTCATTTACTCTATTTAATAAAGAAGCCGATCTTTACGTGACCATGTCACAATTGAATAATACTATATACAAGAGCGAAACGAAAGAGGATTGTCAGTCAGAAGTGGAACATATTTTCGCCTCTAATCTTCCTTTTGAAATTCGTGCTTTCGCTACGGATGTGAAGCTGGAGATATTTGATGAAGATGGCGTTTCAAACGATGACAACGTAGGGTATTTTGTTTTTCGACCAGTAAATTATGAGAAGAAGAATGTGATCACATTGGCGAGTTCAGATGCTTCTCTGATTGTGGAGCTCGGCGTGAATTGGATTTACAATTAATCTGTTTTTTGATAGAAAAGAAAAAGGGAGCCATCGGCTCCCTTTTTCATATCATTTTATTTCCAAGATTATCTCGCGATACCAACGGCGCGCTTTTCACGGATTACCGTTACACGCACCTGACCTGGGTAGGTCATTTCAGTTTCGATTCTGCTTGCAAGTGAAATCGCAAGAGCATCTGCTTGATCATCTGATACTTTTTCTGCTTCTACCATTACGCGTAGTTCGCGACCTGCTTGAATAGCAAATGACTTGGATACACCTGGGTATTCGAGGGCAATGTTTTCAAGATCACGAAGACGTTGGATATAGGCTTCTACTACTTCACGACGAGCACCTGGGCGCGCACCGCTGATAGCATCACATACTTGAATGATTGGAGAAAGAAGCGTCTTCATTTCCACTTCATCGTGGTGAGCTCCGATCGCGTTGCAGATATCTGGTTTTTCGCCATATTTCTCTGCGAGCTTCATACCAAGGATTGCGTGCGGCAATTCGCTTTCGTCATCTGGCACCTTTCCGATATCGTGAAGAAGCCCTGCACGCTTAGCAGCCTTAGGATTAAGACCTAATTCGCTAGCCATAGTAGAACAAAGATTGGCAACTTCTCTAGAGTGTTGCAGCAAGTTTTGTCCGTAAGATGAGCGGTATTTCATACGTCCTACCATTCTGATCAATTCAGAGTGGAGGCCGTGAATTCCAAGTTCGATACAAGTTCTCTTACCAACTTCAACGATTTCCTCTTCGATGTTCTTACGCACTTTCGCTACGATTTCTTCAATACGAGCAGGGTGGATACGACCATCTGTAACGAGTTGGTGAAGTGATAATCGTGCGATTTCACGACGCACTGGGTCGAAGCAAGAAAGGACGATTGCTTCTGGAGTATCATCAACGATGATTTCTACTCCTGTTGCAGCTTCGAGCGCGCGGATGTTACGTCCTTCGCGACCGATGATACGGCCTTTCATTTCATCGTTTTCAATATTGAAAACAGAAACGCTATTTTCAACAGCATGCTCTACAGCGGTGCGTTGAATGGTTTGAATAACAATTTTCTTAGCTTCCTGATTTGCTTTCAATTTTGCCTCATCAACGATGCCTTGAATCTGTGAAGCAGCCGATTGGCGCGCTTCTTCTTTCAATTGCTCCATTAATTGAGCCTTTGCTTGATCAGCAGACATTTTTGCTAGGTCCTCAAGCAATGAAATAGACTTTTGATTCGCTTTTTCTAAATCACTCTGCTTTTTCTGATTGAGCTCAGTCAACTTTTGAAGGTTCTCTTTTGTGCCTTCTAAGTCTTTTTCTTTTCTTTTGTACTGCTCTATCTGTTGAGATAGCTCGCGTTCTTTGTTTTTGAGGCGGTCTTCAGACTGTTGAACTTTTTTATTTCTTTCGTTCACAGCTTTTTCGTGCTCGCTCTTCATTTCAAGGAATCTTTCCTTGGCTTGGAGAATCTTTTTCTCCTTGATTGTCTCACCTTCTTTGGTTGCTTCTGCTAAGATGCTTTCTCTTTTCTTATTGAGTACACTCGTGAGGAGGAACCAAGCGGCCCCTGCTCCGATAATAACACCCACTAGAGCAGCAACAACCATGTAAATTGAATCCATGATGTTGATGGTTTTATTAAAAAATTAATCCGTCATCCACTGATGGCGGGGTGCAAAGAATGTGTAATTAAGAAATAAGACTAGTGAAGGTAGCTGTCGAGGAGGTTTTCAAGGGGTTCCAGTTCAGGAGTGATATCTTGATTTACTGGGACTTCTACGCGCTCTACCACTTTTTCAATGATGGTTTGTGGTGGAGTGGCGGGGGCTGTTGCTACTTGTAGCGCTGCCATAGCCAAAAGATCTTGCTTATCTTTTACTGCGTAGTTTTTTTGAAAAACTGCAATGCTGTCTTCTATTTGTTTCTCGACTCTACGAATAGCATCCACTTGTTCGCTGCTTACAGTCAGCGGGTAAGTTCTGCCGGCAATTGTGACCTTGATGGAAATCTCGTTCATACCGATTGCTATTTATTGAGGAGTGAGAGACATTCGTCTATTTCTTTCACCAAATCGTTGATTCTTTGCTTGGTTGCTGTGCGGAACTCGTCCTGTACTGCGGGCTGCAACGAATGGCTGTTGGTTAATTCGCGGTTCTTCTCTTCTAGTTCATCTACTTGCGAAAGAAGCTCTTTATTGATTCGATACAATGAAGCATTTTCCTCTTTCAGGCGGTTTACCTGTGCCTCGAGGTCATGACGGATCGCCCCCAAACGGGTGATCTTGTCTTCTATGCGCTTCAAAATCTCTGAGTGGTTCATGCAAATAAGTAAACGCTGTTAAACAACGAATCGAGGTCAAATGTAACACTTTCGAGGCGTATTTCGACACCCCATTTTTCCAAAAATGATGTTGATATTTCAAAATGAGTGACCTAGAATCTGATGGGCATCATTATTGACTTTTGTAGAATGGTCAAATTGAAGGGAAATCGTATGAATTGGAGCATCAGACTTATAGCATTGTGTGTATTCTCAGTTCTTGGGACGTCTCTATCATTTGGTCAACAGCTTTACCCCACGGATTATTTTCGCTCTCCACTCGAAATCCCACTCAACCTTTCAGGGAATTTCGGGGAACTACGCACCAATCACTTTCACTCGGGAATCGACATCAAGACCAATCAAATGGAGGGTCTACCTGTAGTTGCAGCTGCCGAAGGTTTCGTCAGCCGAATCAAGGTTTCCGCAGTTGGATATGGATATGCACTATATATCGACCATCCCAATGGGTACACTACGGTATATGGTCACTTAAAATCATATAGCGCAAAAATTGACGCCTACGTCAAGGAGCAACAATACAAACAGCAAAGTTTTGCCGTAGATCTTTTCCCGGCAGCTACGGCATTGCCCGTTGAAAAAGGTGAGCTCGTGGCGCTCTCTGGAAACACCGGCGGTAGCGGTGGTCCGCACCTACACTTTGAAGTAAGGGAGACGGTTTCAGAAAAATTGATCAACCCTCTGCATTTCGGTTTTCAAGTAAAAGATAAAATTCCTCCTTCCATTCTTGGAGTGTGGATTATACCTATGTCGGATAGCACTTGGGTAAATGGTGTGAGATCACCTAAGACATTTGAAACAGCAGCTACCAAAGGAAATGTTGGACTTAAAACAACCACGCTGCCTACTGTTTATGGAGATATTGCTTTTGCCATTCATACCAGTGATATGTATGATGGAAACGCCAATCGCTGTGGTATTTATCGCATCGAACTTTATGTGGATGGGCTGCAAGTCTACGGTCAGCAAATGGATCGTCTCGACTTTACGACCAACCGCGCGATGAATGCACATACTATCTATGAGAAATTCAAAAAAGATAGAAGCTCTATTCACGGCTCATTCAGACTTCCGGGAAATCCGCTTGATATCTATGATAACCTTGTAAACGATGGTGTCGTCACTTTCAAAGATGGCAAAAAACATTTGATTGAATATGTAGTGAAAGATCTGATGGGAAATACTTCTTCCGTTAAATTCAACGTTCAGGCTTTACCAAAAGCAACGGCAAAAGTGCCGCCCCCAGCAGATTTCATTGCGAGATGGGATTGGGAAATATTGAATACTTATAGTGATGCAAGATTAAAACTTGAAATGCCTCCGTACACACTCTATGAGGATTTGAACTTGACAATTTCTGAAAGTAAAACCATAGCAAGCAGCATCACTCCGACCTACAAAATAGCATCTCCCTATGAACCGATTCATAGTCCTTATACATTATCGATTCACGCTCCGAAAGTTCCAAAAAGTCTTGAATCAAAAGCAGTAGTGGTGCGCTGGGATCCTGATAAAGAAAAACTTTCATCGGAAGGCGGAAAAATGGAAAACGGATGGATCACCGCAAAGCCAAGCTATTTGGGATACTTCGGAGTGGCCATCGATACCATTGCTCCAAATATTACGAACGTTTCTTTCGGACCAAACATGGCGGGTAAAGGTTCATTTACGATCAAGATTAGCGATTATTTATCGGGAATCGATAAGTATATCCCAATGATTGATGGACAATGGGCATTGATGGAACACGACGCGAAGACAAACCGATTGATTTATTACTTCGACCCACGCTATATCAGCAAGGGGACACATACGTTTGAATTAACGGTGATTGATGCGGTAGGAAACAGTAAGACTTTTAAAGGGAACTTCGTTTACTAAAGCAATTCTTCCTTGGTCATTCCGAGCCATTCCAGAGCGGAATTGCAGAAGATATCTTCAATCACTTCGTTGCTCAATCCCATTTCGGTAATGAACTTTCCAATTTCCAAATCTCCTAGAGGGAAAGGATAATCAGTGCCAAGTGATACACGCTTTGAACCTTGATGCTTCAATACATAATGCAAAAGTTCAGGATCGTGTGTGGCTGAATCTACCCAGAAATGTCCCATGTATTCACGAGGTGTGATTGGATTGTCTATGGCTACGAGATCCGGGCGGCAATTAAATCCGTGTTCTATTCTTCCAATGGTGGGGATGAATGATCCTCCAGCGTGAGCAAAGTTGAAGCGCACTTTTGGGAATCGTTCGAAGATACCTCCGAATAGCAAAGAGCAAATAGCGCGGGTGGTTTCAGCAGGCATACCCACTAACCAAGGCAGCCAATATTTTTTCATTTGATCTTCGCCCATCATTTCCCACGGATGCACCAACACACACATATCAAGTTCGTCGAGTGCTTTCCATAAAGGATAGAAATCGGGTTCGCTCAAATTTTTACCATTGATATTGCTACCTATTTGAATGCCCTTCATGCCAAGTGCTTTGCAACGGTGCAATTCCTGCACGGACAACTCTATGTCTTGCATAGGTAGCGTAGCTAGTCCAATGTAATTTTTTGGGTGTTTCTGAATGAGCTCTGCAATATCATCGTTCAAGAATTTCGATACCTCCAATCCATCTGCAGGCTTTGCCCAATAAGCGAATAAAACAGGAATGGTACACACCACTTGAACTTGTGTGTCGAATTTGAGATAATCATTGATGCGCAAATCGGCGTCCCAGCAATTAGATTCAATTTCTCGGAAAAATTTTTCGCCTTGCATCATCCGAGCATACCCTTCACGGTGGTGATCCAAGTGAATGAAATTGCCATATCCAAATTTCTTCGTCCAATCGGGAAGATTCTTCGGGATGATATGGGTATGCATGTCGATTTTGAGCACGGCAGGAAAAATTTATCGGTGGCTAAACTAATTCAACTTCTTCACTTTTTTCAAATCAATCAGATTAATTGGGTTGATTTCCCAATTGTCCACACGCTTGCTGATAAAGTGAGTCACTTGATCATAGTAGAGCGGAATAACAGGATAGTCGTTTGAGATTTGACGATTCATTTTTTTATAAATCTCTATTCTTAATGAATCGTCATTGGTTTGAATCGCCTCTTCATACCACTGATCATATTGCACATTATTATAGTGTGTGTAGTTCGGTCCGGAAGGGCAATAGTTTTTTGATGTAAAAATGCTCAGGAAATTTTCGGGGTCAGGATAATCTGCTAGCCAGCTTTTGCGAAAAGCGGGGAGTTGTCCTTTTGCAGTGGCTTCGCGAAAAGTGGAGCCTTGCATTACTTGAACCTCGACATTGATTCCAACTTTCGATAGATTGTGTTGAATGAATTCAATGAGATCTGTATAATCAGAGGTAGTTGCAATGACTAGTTTTGGAAGACCTTTTCCATTTGGGAATCCAGCTTCTTTTAAAATCTCTAAAGCAAGCGCCGGATTGTACGTTTCTTTTTGTGCTTGATCATCATTCAAAAGAGATGGTGGAAGAAATCCATTTTCTGCAGCGACAACAGTATTGTTGCGTAAATATTTTACCATTTCTTTTTTGTCAATGGCACAATTGACAGCCCTTCTGATAGATTGCAATAAGAAAGGAGAATCAGCGTTTAGTGGCGTTTTTTCATCAATGTAAAATCCAATATAGTCTGTCTTAATGAAAGGTGTTTTGATCATCTGAAGTTTGTCTTCATAAGCTGCAACGAGATCTCCATTGCTTGTTAAGATTTCGTCTTTGAATGCAGGATGAATTCCCGAAATGAAATCATACTTATCGAGAAGTAATCCATGGAATTCGACAGATACGTCCTTAACAAAATCAATTTTAATAGCATCTAAAAAAGGAAGTGCATTTCCAGTTTCATCTTTTTGCCAAAAGCTTTTGTTTTTATGAAAAACGAGTGCGTTGTTTTCATACCAGAATGCAAATTGAAAAGGACCAGTTCCGATGGGGTGTGATCTAAAGTCTTTTCCATAGTGCTCTACCACTTCTTTAGGAACTACATTACAGTATTGTGTAGTTAGCATTCCGAGAAATGGTTGAAATGGTTTTTTCAGATGAATGATAAATGTTGAATCGTTTGGGGCTTCGAAGGGAGAAGAGGAAGTGTCCAATTGCGAAAAAATCCATGAGCCTGGTGAAGCGAGCGTTGGATCGATGATTCTATTGAAGGAGTAAACAAAGTCTGTAGCAACCACCGATCTGTTTTTTGATGGGCCGAATAAATCAGACTCATGGAATAGTACATTTTTTCTTAGAAAAAATGTGTAAGTCAATCCATCAGGAGATACTTCCCATCTTGAAGCGATGGATGGGATGACTTCAAGCGATGGTGACATCTCGACGAGTCCGTCGAATAGCTGATTGGTGGCCCACATGATTTCTAGATCCCGCGCAAAGGCAGGGTCAAGTGTCGTGATGCCGTTGCTTTCATTGTAACGAAACACATTCGACTCATCGTCTTTGCGAGTGGAACAGCCAAATGAGAGAAGCGCAACTGAGAGTGTGAAAAGCCAAATCTTCATGATTGGTTCAAATGTAGGATATAAGCCGTTTCAATCTTTTAATGCATCTTGCGAAAAATTTTGACAAAAATGAAAATGATGAAAGCGGCGGCAATATGTATAGCTGCGATTGTAATGTGGAGCGCTTCGTGCAAGGATACGACTTCATCGAAGGGCAATGTGAGCGGGCCAGACAAGTCTGAGTTGGTCGTAGGGTTTTACAACGTTGAAAATATTTTTGACACAGAGAATGATCCCAAGACTAACGATGATGACTTTACTCCATCAGGCAAGTTGCAGTGGACACCGGATAAGTATTTAGTAAAGTTGGATCGCACCGGAGAAGCATTTCAAATGATGGACGCCAACTTTCCAGATGTAATTGGATTATGCGAAGTTGAGAATCTTAAGGTTTTGACTGATCTGGTGGCAACAGATCGATTGAAGTCGCAAGGTTATAAGATTGTCCATATGGATAGTGAAGACGAACGCGGAATTGATGTTGCTCTTATATATAAGGCAAGTTCGATCGAAGTAGTAAGTTCAAAGAAGATTAAAGTTTCATTGGCAGATGCGAATGATCGCACGCGTGACATATTATATGTAGAGGGTGTTGTTCATGGAGAGAAGATTCACTTCTTTGTAAATCACTGGCCAAGTAGAAGCGGTGGTCAGGAGCAAAGTGAGCCGAATAGAATTGCTGCTGCAAAAACATTGAAGTCGGAGATCGATGTGATTGTGAAGAAGGATGCGAATGCGAAAGTGATTTGTATGGGCGACTTCAACGATCATCCAAATGATAAGAGCATGATGGAGGCGTTAGGTGCAAATGGAACTGTTGGTGCGCCATTGATAAATTTGATGGCAAAGAAGCACGCTGCGGGTGAGGGTTCATATTGGTATAAGGGTTCATGGGGAGCACTTGATCAATTTATTGTGAGCAGTGCTTGGACATCAATGAAAGGTTGGTCATGTACCGAGGCTGATGCTCGCATTGTAAAAGAGCCAAAGCTTTTGTTTACCGATAGTAATGGTGTAGCTCGCCCGAGCAGAACTTATGCAGGCGATGATTACAAGTCAGGATACAGTGATCACTTGCCAGTGGTGGTGAAGTGTAGTTGGAAGTAAAATTCTAGAAAAACATAGCATAAAAAAAAAGCCTCTCGAAACGGGAGGCTTTTTTTATTCGATTTGAAAGTCGATTAGTTCGCAGCAGGTGCTGGAGCAGAAGCTTTCTTAGCAGCTTTCTTAGGAGCAGCTTTTTTAGCAACTTTCTTAGCAACAGGCTTCTTAGCAGCAGCTTTCTTAGGAGCTACTTTCTTAGCAACCTTCTTAGCAGCAGCCTTCTTAGGAGCAGCCTTCTTAACTACTTTCTTAGCAGCTGGCTTCTTAGCAGCAGCCTTCTTAGGAGCAGCTTTCTTAACTACTTTCTTAGCAGCAGCTTTCTTAGGAGCAGCCTTCTTAGCTACTTTCTTAGCAGCTGGTTTCTTAGCAGCTTTTTTAGCAGCCTTCTTAGGAGCAGCTTTTTTAGCAGCCTTCTTTGCAGCTTTTGGAGCCGCAGCTGATTTTGACTTTGTTTTCATTTTAGTAACGGTTGATTTGTTTCCTAATTTATTTATTTCTGATTTTGATTTGCGTTGTACGCAGATCAAAAATTTTAGTTCTAAAAAAACAATGCGTGCATTTTCACTTTTCCGCCACTTTGCATTTCGAGTGTTGGTGAAGGTAGTTTAATGAAGCTTAAAATTCGTGCTGTTGTCTTCATCCACTTCTTCGGCCATCTTACTCGATTCAAATCTGCATCAAATGATAAATAGTATGAACGCGTGCGTTGAAAATTATTAACACTATTAACATCAATTTTTGCAGTCGTTAATCCGTCTACTCCGTAACCAATTGCGATATTCATCCACTTCGGGAAAGCCGCGCCAGAAGCCAGACTCGATGATATGTTGTATGATGCCCAATATGTTTGTCCGTTGTAGTCTTTCAAAATGCGTTGTTGAAAATTACGACCAAGTTGCTCAGGATTAACATCTGCAAATCTTGAATTTGAATATGAAAATTTCAAATTGATTCTTTGTTCTTTCCAAAATTTTTGTTGCAAAACAAACAAAGTTGTTCCAGAAAAATTTGCGATTTGATCCCCCCAAGAAAATCCCCATTGCGCAGAATGACCATCTAAAATTTCTATTCCAGTCATGTAAATTAAACCAACGCTTCCTCCTAAAAATAAAGATGTGTTTTCATTCATTCCACTCCATCGCATCGATTCATATCCAATCATGCCTAAATAATAAGTGGTGGTCATATGACCAACCTTATCCATTTGCAGCCATTCATCATTGTCATTGAATGAATGCAACGGACTCTTCGGGTATCCTTTATACCAAAGGCTATTCAACCCAATGTAACTTGCAGTAGTTAGAACTGCTCCGCTGCTTAATATGATTTTTTTTCTTCGTGCTAATGAGTCCACTTCTGTTTTTTGAGCGAACATTTGAAGGCTTGTGAAAATGACAAGACATGTCGTCAAAGCTGCATGAAGTGCTTTCTGAAGGATATGAAGTGCATATTTTGAAACCATTGAGAAAAACTTGCGTAGAAATTTGCTGTTGCGAATATCCCTATTAATAACTGAATGATCAAAGGTATTCTATCTGGCAGAAAAACATATTCTGCTTTTGATTTTTACGCTATCATGGCATTGTTAAGTGCCGTGACTCAACTTTTATTGCCATTAAAGTTCAGTTTTTTGGTTTTGGATTTTCAAGAACTTTATTGGGATCGCGCCATCATCATGGTCATTGGATTGGTGCTTGCATGGATAGGTTTTAGGCAGAGCATGAAAATAGAGTTGTACTATACACTCGTTCGTGTGCAGTTTTTCATCTATTCTATTCATGCGTCATTAACAACCTTTGCGAATGATTATCAACTTGCTTATTTAGCATCGCTACTTTTCACCATCCAACTTGGAGCTTTGTCTTTTAAAACAGCACGGCAGTCGAATGCTTATTTGTTGATTGTTGTTTTGTTTTCAGAAATTTTACTTTTAATAAATGAAAATGTTACTCCCCTTGTGAAGTGGGAGTTGTCATCTCTCTTTTTCTTTAGCTTTTTAATCCAATTTGTTTTGATGCGTTCGAAGATTAGAATTCTCTCACGTGTCAAATTGCAGCGCGACGTATTGAAGGCAGTAAGTAATAAAACAGAGCACGCTCTTCTTATTACGAATATGCAAGGGGAGATTATAGATATGAATAAGGTAGCATGTGAAATGTTTGGCTACACCGAGGATGAACTCACCGACAAGGATTTTGCTGTTTTAAGAAAGTACATTTTGTCTGAAAGCGATATTGATTTTGCATTGAAGATTTTGGAGCAAAATCATTTTTGGAGTACAGAGACTATATTAATAAGGAAGGATAATACAGAATTTGATGCTTATGTATCTGTAGGTATGGTGGAGCGGAATGATTTGAGATGTCTTGTATATCGTGTGTCTGACACTACCGCTTATAAGAAATCACAAGAGGAGTTGATTCGTGCGAAAGAACAAGCAGAGGCTGCGGTGGTAGCCAAGAGTCAATTCGTAGCTACGATGAGTCATGAGATTCGCACACCATTGAATGGAGTGATTGGAATGGCATCGTTGCTTCAGTCTACAAAGTTGGATGGAAGACAAGAAGAATATGTCGAGACCATTCAACGCAGTGGACAGAGTTTGATGGTGCTTATAAATGACATTCTCGATTTTAGTAAAATTGAGAGTGGCAAAATGAAATTGGATAAACAACCCGTTGATGTACGAGAGTCCATTAGTGAAGTTGTTGACCTACTTAGGCCACACGCAGAATCAAAGGGTCTTATTATAAGTATGGATGTAGACATTCATGTTCCCGAATTATTGCTACTGGACACATCTAGGACCAAGCAGATATTGTTAAACCTAATAGGTAATTCAATCAAGTTTACCGATAAAGGTTTTGTACGTGTTTCGGCGTATATGAAAACAAAATCAGGATGTAAGCAAGAGTTACACATCGATATTGAGGATACAGGTATTGGTATTCCAAATGATAAAATGCAGAGTTTGTTTGAATCATTTTCACAAGTGGATTCAAGCACGAGCAGAAAATATGGCGGAACAGGACTTGGTCTTGCCATTTGCAGAGAGATAGTTCAATTGATGGGAGGAGATATTACTGTTCAAAGTAGGGAGGGAGTCGGGTCGAAATTCTGTTGTTCGATTGAAGCGGAAGAAGTGAACTGCGAATCTCAGTCAGTGAATCAAGCTCAAATCAAATTTGATAGCACATTATTTAATGATGTTAGGATAATGATTGCGGAAGATAATTTCGTCAATCAACGTGTACTGCAATACATGCTTGAAACATTGGGAGTGAAGTCTGATGTGGCAGCTAACGGAAAAGAGGTTTTGGAAAAAGTAGAATCGATGCAAATTGATGTGATTTTGATGGACGTTCAAATGCCAGAAATGGATGGCATAGAAGCGACCGAGGAAATACGAAAGCGCGATTGGCATCAACCATACATTGTGGCGATGACTGCAAATACAGGGTCCGGAGATCGTGAACGCTGCCTTTCTTCAGGCATGAATCATTTCATTTCAAAACCATTCGTCATCGAACAGGTAGGTGAGTGTCTCATGATGTGGCATCAAGAAAGGGCATTAAAAGCCTAATTGAAATAGATTTCTTATCTTCGCATAGGGGTCAGCCCCTCTATGGATTATGAAAACGAAGTTGAGATTTCAAATTCTTCTATTTATAGCAATAGTCTCCTCCTGCTTGATACTTGGGGGTGTTGTTGCTTATAATATATATTCTTCAAGCAAACAGTTCAACGCTGGACTCAGCGTATCCATGAAACAAAAGGCAACAGCCTTTGAGATCAATCAGACGGTTTTTCATCTCGCGTCACTTTCCAAGACAAGGGAGCTAACTAAAGAAGAGCTGAACAAATTTGCTGGATTGGTTTCTAATTGGGAATTGGTACAGCGAGCCTTAGTTGACGGTAATGAGGTGTATAGAATTTCTCAAGAAAAATCTGCAGAGCTCCGTTCAAAGTTAGAAGCTACCTCAGAACCCCTTTTGAACTCGCTTAAAAATCTGAACATCCTGTCGCAACAAACTTCCAATTGGAGTGATGAACAAGTGACAGTCACCATCCAATCAGTGGAGGCCTTTGCACTTGGAATGAATGATGTAAGTGGACAATTTAATAAGGAGTCAGACGAAGAACTTTCATCGAGTTTGTATATGCTTATTGCCCTGGGCTTGGGGACTTTTGTTTTGCTATGGGTAGCTTCACGAATCCTCTTAATTCCATTATTGAAGCGTGCTGAAGAATCTGAAAGTATTAAAACAATTGTTGGAAAGGAGATCGAAGATGTTCGCAATAGTAAGGTAGAGTTTCTTGGTAATATGAGCCATGAACTGCGCACGCCTTTAAACGGATTGATAGGAATGACTGAGATTTTGTACAAAACAAAATTGACAGAAGAACAGGATAAATATGTGCGTTCAATAAAGAATAGTGCGAATAATCTACTGAATATCGTTTCAGATATTTTGGATCATTCTTCGCTTGAGTCAGGCGATATTGAAATTAGAAAAGAAAATTTCTCCATTGGGGAATGTGTTGAGCAAGTCGTTGATTTACTTAAGCCATCTATTGGAGAAAAGAAGATAGAACTCATCTACGATATTGATGTGACCTTGCCGGATACTGTGATTCAAGATGAGCGACGCATTCGACAAACGTTGGTCAATATTCTTGGATATGCCATTGAGCATACCGAAGCAGGAGATATTTTCTTGAAAGTAGAATTGCTCAATCAGGAAGGTGAGTTTATTCAGGCAAAATTCAGTGTTCACTCTTCGGGCTTGGGCATTACAGAAGATCAGAAGAGGAGGGCTTTCCAGTCATTTGACGGCTCTTCAAATGGTAGCGAATCGTTGGGGTTAGCTATCACTAAAAAGTTGATTGATCGCTTAGGTGGAAGAATTTGGGTGGATGGAAATAATGTAAAAGGTACAACTGTTGCCTTTACCGTAGTTGCCGAATCTGGATCTTCTATCGATTTATCCAAGGTGAGCAAATTGATGGGTAAAAAGGTCTTGGTAATTGACGACAATAAGACCAACCTTAAAGTATTGGTCAAACAATTATCTGTATGGGGAATGCAGGCCACCCCTTTCAATAGCTCCGATCTAGTGGTAGATATGATTGACAATCTGACCAAGTTTGATCTGTGTATCTTGGATAGCTCAATGGCTTCGGTGGGAGGTATTCCTTTGGTGGAGAGAATAAGAATGCGCTATTCTCAAGATGAGTTGCCAATTATTCTTACTTCTGCTACTGGGAAGACCATTCAGCAAAATGAAGATGGATTGTACACTGCGTTTTTGACCAAGCCAATCAAACAGTCGAAGCTATTGGAAACAGTGCTTCAGATTGTTCAAGGGGACGTGGAGGTGAAATCGAGCTTTGGAAATCATGAGGGAGATTTTGGTAAAAAGCATTTGAAGATTCTGATTGCTTATGATAATGATTTAACTAGAGCTGTGACGGAAAAGAATCTGACCATCTTCGGACACACATGCACCTCGGTGAAGAGTGGGCGAGATATGGTAGATAAGGCATCAACTGGCCAGTTTGATCTAGTCATAGTAGATAGTCAACTCTCTGAATTGAGTGGAATAGAAGCCCTACGTCACCTCAAGAAAATTACCAATGAAGACGATATGCCTTTGGTTTTTGGTTTAGCCGAAGAACAAGCTCAAGGTCGTCGATTGATGAAGCAAGCAGGTGCGGATGAAATTATTCCTATCAAGCACGCAGCGGAAGATATCCAAAAGAAGATAGAAGAGTGGTTTGAAAAAGAAGTCTAGTTGATATTCGCCTCTCGCTGCCACTTTCTATAAGCACTCACATATTTCCCATGTTCTCCAAACGTTCTTGCAAAGTCATGAAGTCCGGTGCCTCTTGGTTGTGCACACATATAAAAGTAATTATGTGATTCTGCATTGAGAACAGCATCTAAATAGATAGGTTCTGTAAAGAATACAGGACCCGGAGGTAACCCGGTATTTTCGTAAGTGTTATAACGAGAGTTAGGGTCAGCGTTGCTCAGTTTTACACGAGCTTTTGATCCATTATAATTTTCAAACGTAAGTGTAGGATCTGCTTGAAGTGCTTGATTGACGCGAATTCTATTGAGGTAGAGTCCTGCTATTTTTGGAGCTTCAGACTTGGTAACTGTTTCTCCTTTAACAATAGATGCCAAAGTATATACTTCCGCTTTTGTCATCTTCAAAGCTTCTGCTTTTTTTATTTTTTCTTCAGTCCAGTATTCATCAGTAATGGTCGTCATTTTTTCTAAAAATTCCTCGGGAGAAATCGTCCAGTAGAACTCGTAAGTATTTGGAAAAATCAGGGATGAGACCTCTTCTTTTTGCACGCCATATTTCTCTAGAATTGCTGTACTTGTAAATGCAGAGATGAATTGACTGGAGTCTGCTTGAAGCTGAGCACCAAGGACGCCAGCCAGTTGTTGAATAGAACGAACACCCTCAACCTTTATAAGTAAAGGCTTTTGGCTTCGAGCTCTTATCTTATTGATAATAGAATTATGACTTTCGCTATTCATGAATTGAAAGCGACCAGGTCGGGCAGATTCAAAGTTTTTGAGAGATGCAAGTGCAAGGAATTGCGAAGTTGATGAGATGATAGAGTCCTGGTAAAGTAAATCCGCAAGGGTGGATACATCACACTCATTTTCCAAATAGAAAATTTTAGATTCGTTTTTGAAAAAGGCCGTTGCTACTATTACACGAGAGGTGAAAAAGATGCCTATGGCTACTGCAATTACTGCGATGATGAGGATGTATTTTGTCGTTTTTTTCATACTGTAAAGCGTTCGAAGAAGTATGCAGATTTTTCTTTAAAGGAAGTTTCTCTTGTTTTTTTGAAGCCATTTTTTTCGAAGAGCCGAATACTCGGTGCATTGTCTGAATGAATCATGCAATGAATTTTTTCGATTTGAAATGTATTACGAAGATGTGGAATAAGTAATGAGATAGCTTCATTCGCAATACCTTTTCCTCGGTCTGAAATATCGGCAATGAGTATTCCTATTCCGGAGGATTTTTCGAAAGCAGAATAATCGAAGAGGTCGAGGGCTCCTATTTTTCGATTTGAGTTTTTATCGCAGATAATCCATCGCATTTGTCCGTGTGCAAACAAATCATTGCTGGTGTTGATGAAGTTCTCAATCTCCGATAGCACAAACGGGCCCGGTGTTTCGGATACCTTCCATAGTTCAGGATTATTTTCCCACTCCAAGATGATTGCGGCATCGGCAAGATGAATCGGTCTGAGAAAAATTTGATTTCCTTCAATCATTAATACAAACCTGTGGAGAGAAGCACGAGTGTGCATGCTTCTATTGCTTCAATATTTTGTTGGCTAAGTTCATTTTCAAATTCAGGGTTTTCAGTTCCAGGGTTGAAAATGACTCGTTTGGGCTGAAGGGAAAGAATGTACTCTTTCCAATCTTCCTGATTAGTTGGGTTCAGATAGAGTGTCACGGTATCCACATTATCAATGGATGGCCGATCTGTTATGATAGCGTTTTGTCCGATTTGACCAGCTTTGATTCCGATAGGAAAAACGGGATGTCCATGTTTAGCGAGTCTTTCAGTTGCCATGAAGGAGTAACGGTCCGACTTTGGGCTTGCCCCTAAGATGACTGTAGTTTTGGTGGTTTTTTCCATCTGAAAGGCATTATTGAAGGTCGGTATGCAATCTGTGCTTACTTTTACGTCCGCACAAAAATACATGATAATGAGCCTACGTCAGATTTTCGGGATTTTTCTTGTAATTCTAGTGGCAAGTTCTTGCACGGTGAATAAGGATTTTATGTTCAAGACCGATGCTGATTTTGCCTATGATGCTATTAACAGGGACACGGCTAATGGCGAGTTTGTCCTTGCTCCGAATGATTTATTTTCATTTGAAGTTTACACCAATCAAGGAAAAGTCATTTTGGAAGCTTATTCATCTACTGAAAGAATATTTTTACCAGGTACAAGGAGCAGCACTCAATTTAGAGTAGATCCTGATGGAACAGTAGAAATGCCCGTTCTTGGTAAGGTTCAGGCTGCGGGCCTAACTGTACAGGACTTTCAAGATTACCTAGAACTACGTTATTCTGAGCAGCTTGTAAATCCATATTGTTTTGTGAAAATTGTCAATAGACGAGTATTGGTATATAATGGAAATGCCAGTGCAGGAACCGTTGTGGGCCTTGAGACGAACAATATTCGATTAATAGAAGCGCTTACAATCTCGGGTGGTTTAGGCCAAAGAGCGAATGCTTCAAAAATCAAAATTATTAGAAGTCTAAACGGTAAAACGGAAGTTTTCTTAGTGGATTTGTCTAAAATAGAAGGCATTCAAGACGCAAATATGATTGTGGAAAATGGTGATATCATCTATGTGCAGTCAACTCCCAACATCGGATCTGAAGTGCTTCGTGATGTCAACCCGATTATTTCTTTGACAACTTCTATTGTCCTTCTAATTGCCCTTTTCGGACGATTCTAATTAGATTTATTGTGGAAATCAAAACTACCCCCTTCAAGGACTTATTGATTATTCAACCTGCTGTGTTTCCCGATGAGCGCGGTTATTTTTTTGAATCTTTTAATGAATCAAAATTTCGAGTTCAAACGGGCTTAAATATGTCTTTTATACAAGACAATGAGAGTATGTCCTCTAAGGGTGTGCTGCGTGGCCTACACTTTCAACTTTCCCCGAAAGCCCAAGCGAAATTAGTTCGCGTATCAAAAGGTGCAGTATTGGATGTGGTTGTGGATTTGCGAAGAACACAGCCAACCTACGGGCAGTCTTTTAAGCTTGTGTTAAGTGCAGAGAATAAAACGCAACTATTCATTCCTGAAGGCTTTGCTCATGGATTCTGCGTTCTGGAAGATCAAACGATCTTTTCTTATAAATGCACCAATTATTATAGCAAAGAGAATGAGCGTTCTATTCTCTGGAATGATCCATCATTGGCTATAGATTGGGAGATCGAAAATCCGATTATTTCAGAAAAGGATAAGAACGCTCCACTTTTGGAATCTTTACCACATTTCTTTTTCTAAGACCATAAATTTTATAGACCTTTGAAGTGTCTTAAATGATACTTTATGGAATCTCCGAAGAAAATTTATTGGATGTCAGGTTTGATAGGTGCTGCAGCTGCAGTTCTTGTGCTTGTCGTTTCTGCATTTATGAATAGCGCCAAACCAGGTCCTGCGGAGAATGAGGAATATCTGAAGCATATCCAAGAGAATTATCGCATTTTTTCATTACCACTTCCAGAGAAAATTGATTTCTGTGGTGAGGAGGTTCCTTTGAATGATCCCGATGCTTCAGAAAAATTAGATCGTGAATTATTGGTAAACTCTTATTGGCATTCGAATACACTTCTATCAATCAAGAGAGCGAGAAGATGGTTTCCTGTCATTGAACCTATTTTAAAGGAGAATGGAGTGCCTGATGATTTCAAATATCTAGCACTAATAGAAAGTGGATTGCTCAATGTTACTTCTCCTTCAGGTGCAGTGGGCTATTGGCAGTTTTTGCCGGAAACAGCGATTCAATATGGATTGGTTGTTAATGATGAAGTGGACGAAAGATATAATGTAGAGAAGAGCACTCAAGCTGCTTGCAGATATCTTAAGGAAGCTTTTGCAAGGTTTGGTTCTTGGTCGATGGTGGCGGCATCATATAACATGGGAATGGGTGGGCTTTCTAAACAAGTGCAAAAACAAGGTCAGAATAATTATTTCCAACTTCTACTTAACGATGAGACTGCACGTTATGTTTTTCGTATTCTTTCTATGAAGGAAATCGTCAATAATGCAGATAAATATGGCTTCGTAATTCGCCCTTCTGATTTATATGAACCGTATAAGTTCAGCGTGGTAGAAGTTGATAGCACCATTGATGATTTCGCTGCTTTTGCAAAACAATATAACCTTACTTACAAGCAGGTAAAAATGTTGAATCCGTGGCTGCGTCAGGGATATCTAAAGAATAAGGAACGCAAAGTTTTCCAAATCAAGATAGCGGAGTAAGATCTTCGAATGCTATCGAAGTGATTCGACGGGTGTGTTGTCCTTCTATAATCTCTTCTCGAATCATCTCCTGTGCTGTTTTAGATTCAAGCACTTCTGCCATGTTTTTAATCAATCCTGCAGGAACATCATTCTCGATGAACGCTGCCATCAATTGATCTGCATTTATCAGCGTTGATTTTTCTTGAAGCTTTTCCAGTAATAAAAAGCGATTAACTACTCGAAGCTGATTTGACATGAATCGGACATCTGAAGCTAGTTCTGGAATGCTTAAGGTGTTGCAAAGTGAGCTGAATTGACGGTCGCTACCAACGGCAAGTACAATTTGTTTTTTATCAGCACTTGAAATTATTTCTCCATAAGGAGCGATATTCGGATGCAAAGAGCCAGCTCTTTTAGCAATCACTCCGGACATAAGATAATTGCTCGCCTGATTGACCAATGAAGAAATTCCCGCACGTTCTAAAGAGCAAGAAATGATTTTTCCTTTTCCTGTTTTCAAACGGTTGTAAAGTGCAATGAGAATGGCTTCTTTCAATTGATGTGCAGCTAGCACATCCATAAGGGCCACAGGCATTTTGGTGGGTGCGGATGTATCCTCACCATTCATAAACATGAATCCTGTTTCGGCTTGCACAACAACATCATAGGCCACCCGATCTTCGTTGGAAGAAAATCCATAAATGGATGCTTGGATCAATGAAGGATATTTTTGAAAAAGATGAAGTGGCTCAAGCTGAAATTTCATTGCGTCTCCGCTTTTGAAATTTGTCAAAAGAATGTCTGCACTGGAAATTAATTGCTCCAATTCTGAGCGATCATTACCATCCGTTAAGTTCAAAAATTTGATTTCTTTTTTATAGTTAATGCTAGACCAGTATGCACTGATTGAACCCTCCTTTTCGGAGCTGATCTTCCAAGAACGAGTAACATCACCGCCTTGTTTGGGGTTTTCAATTTTAATCACATGCGCGCCGAGTTCCGCAAAAAACATTCCTACGGAAGGTCCTGCGAGAACACTCGATAAATCAATCACTTTTAATCCTTGAAAAACCGCTTGCATGGCGCTAAAGTAGTTATTCTTTTAGCGCTTTTTTAAATGTTTCAAGACATCTGTTTCGCGCAAAGGTGTGTTCAACTATAG
Organism: Flavobacteriales bacterium; assembly: GCA_027491215.1. Lineage (GTDB taxonomy): Bacteria > Bacteroidota > Bacteroidia > Flavobacteriales_D > Sanyastnellaceae > JAIXWP01. The sequence continues at coordinate 29,096 of JAIXWP010000137.1, forward strand.
GCTTCGGATACATTGGTGTTCCGTACTCAGGGACCCAATGCTTGATATATTTTTTTTGGGGGTCGAATTTTTCTGTTTGACTCGTTGGGTTAAATATGCGGAAATATGGCGCGGCATCACAGCCGCTTCCTGCAGCCCATTGCCAACCTCCGATATTACTTGCTAGTTCGAAGTCCAATAATTTTTCTGCAAAATAACGTTCGCCCCAACGCCAGTCGATAAGCAAATGTTTAGTGAGAAAACTTGCTACAACCATGCGCACACGGTTATGCATGAAGCCGGTGGCATTTAACTCACGCATCCCCGCATCTACAATAGGATAGCCTGTTTTTCCTTTGCACCACTTTTCGAAATCATCATTGTTATTTATCCATTCAAGACGATCATACTGCGGTTTGAAAGAACCTTCAACGCTGTGTGGGAAGTGCCAAATGATCATTTGATAGAAGTCCCGCCAAATAAGTTCATTCAACCATTTTTCGTTTTTAACCAACGCAATTTTAGTCAGTTCACGGATACTCACTGTTCCGAAACGAAGATGTAAACTCAAACGCGATGTGCCACGCATTGACGGGATATCGCGGGTTTGATCATATTTTTCAATAATATCAATTGAAATTTCTCTCGAAGGGATTTCAACTCCTGATGCTTCAAAGCCCATGCTTGAAAGAGTTATATTTTCGAAAGGCGTTGTCTTTATGTATGCGTTCTCATATTTCTCATTGGGATAAGCTTTGTAGTGATAGGGCTTAAGTAGCGCTTTCCACTTTCGACTGTATGGAGTGAATACTGTATAAGGCTTTTTATCATCTTTAGTGACTTCATCTTTTTCAAAAATGACATGATCTTTTGCGCCTTTGAAGACAATATTTTTTTCTTGTAAAAGCTCAAAGATTGTTTTGTCGCGATCCTGTGCGTACGGCTCATAATCGCGATTGGTCCAGACTTCTGCGATATTATATTCCTCGGTAAGCTGCTTGAAAACTTCATTAGGCGTGCTGTAAAACATACGAAGCGAAGAGCCTTTACTTTCCAATACAGCCTTCATCGCTGCTATTTCTTGATGAATAAACTCGACACGCGCATCTTTTTTGGGTAGGAGGTCAAGAATTGCTTTATCAAAAATGAAAATAGGTAGAACAGGATTTCCAGATTTTAAAGCCGACCAAAGTGCAGCGTTATCATGTAATCTTAGATCTCTGCGAAACCAGAAAATAGTGATCGCTTGGCTCATAAGTAAATTTCGTTTAATGCGGCGTCGATTTGTGGGTATTGAAACTTAAATCCAGTTTGTGCTATTTTTTCAGAAGAGATACGTTGGCTATTTAACAACATGCTACTCATTTCTCCAAACAACAATTTTAACGCGAAGGCAGGTACATTGGGAAAGAAGAAAGGTTTGCCAAGTGCTTTTGCCAGGGCCTTAGAAAAAACAGCATTAGTGCAAGTCCCGGGTGCATTAGCATTGAACGTTCCTTCAATATTCTTTTCCAAAGCGTGTATATAGAGATTAACGAGATCATCGAGATGGATCCAACTCATGTATTGCTCTCCAGATCCAGTAGCACTGCCTAAACCTAGTTTGAAGAAAGGAACCATTTTCGCTAATGCTCCCTCATTTTGATCAAGGACAACACCTACTCGCAGAATAACTCTGCGCATTCCCATTTGTACTGCCGGCATTGTGGCGTTTTCCCATGCTAGGGTGAGATCGGATAAAAATCCTTGTCCAGCCTTTGCTTCTTCATGCTGCAATTCCGTGGAAGAACGATAGTAACCCGAAGCGCTAGTTGAAATGAAGGTGTGAGGTTTTTTTTCAGCTTGCTCACAAATTTTAATGAGCAAGTTGGTGCTATTAATTCTACTTGAAACTAGAACCTCTTTGGTCTCTTTTGTCCATCGGTTGGATACATTGTATCCGGCCAAATTAATCACAGCATCGAATGCATTTACCTCACTGGCATTGAATTCTCCAGTGGATGGGTTCCAGTAGCTCTGAACAATTTGCGGATGATAGCTCTTGAGATTTTTCTTGGTAGTAAGGTTAATCACCGCGTTTCCTTGTGCTACAAGTTTTGCGATTAAATGCGATCCAACGAGGCCAGAACCTCCGCTAATCAGTATTTTCATAGCACATAAAACAAACATCTTATCTGATGGTTCATTGTAAGATTTCACCCATATTTGTTCTATGAGACCATTAATTACCAGCCTTTTAATTCTATTGTCGTGCAAATTATTTTCTCAAACTCCCTGTGAGAATGGCATGGCAGACATTTATCCCTGTGAAAACATTGATTTCTGGACCCACATGACACCATCAGAATTTGGCAATGGAACAACTAATGAAGTATGGGGTTGGACTGATCCGTTAGATGGAAAGGAATATGTGATTTTGGGAAAATCATCAGGTGTTGCGTTTATTGATATTGAAGATCCTGCGAATCCACTTTATTTGGGAACACTTCCAACTCACACAGTGAGTTCATTGTGGCGCACCTTTCGAATTTTCAATAATTATTTATTTGTAGGCAGCGAAGCGAATGGACATGGGCTTCAGGTATTCGATCTTACTAAGCTGCGCAATGTTTCTAATCCTCCAGCCACTTTTGCTGCCGATGCTCATTACTCAGGCTTTGGAAGATGTCATACACTAGCAATTCATGAAGAAACAGGAATGCTCTATGCTTGCGGCACGAATACTTATAGTGGTGGATTACATGTTGTAAATATTAATAATCCTTTACAGCCAGTTATAGCAGGCGGTTACAACTTAGATGGCTACACACACGAGGCTCAAGCTGTCACTTACAACGGTCCCGATCAGGATTATCAGGGCGCTATAATTGTGTTTTGTTATAATGGAAATAATCCTGCGAATTTGACGATTGTCAACGCTACAGATCCAACAGACATCACTACAGTGAGTATTACGGGTTACCCGAATAGTTCTTATTGTCACCAGGGCTGGCTCACTGCGGACGGAAGACATCTTTTGATGAATGACGAATTGGATGAATACAATGGAATAGTTGGAAATACCAGAACACTTGTCTGGGATGTAAATAATCTGGATAGCCCAGTCTATATGGGTGACTTTGTGGGGCCGACTGCTGCGATTGACCACAATTTATACATCTTGGATAACTTATGTTATCAAAGTAATTACACTGCTGGATTGAGAATTTTAGATGTGACTGGCGTTGAGAATTTGGACATATCAGAAGTGGCTTATTTTGATCATTATTTGAATGATAATCTTCCTACGTTCGATGGAACCTGGATGCACTATCCTTATTTCGCAAGTGGAATAGTACCAGTGTCAGATATCGATAACGGATTATTCTTGGTAGAGCCTAATTTCTTGCACATAGCCCCACAACAACAGATGGTTCCCGAAAGTGAAACAGCCTATTTTCAAGTGGATATTTCTGAAGGTTGGAGTGGTCCAATTACATTAACATTAGAAGGCTTGCCATCAGGGTTTGAAGTAGTGTGGAGCGAAAATAATATCGATTCACCTCAGACTGTGGTGCTATCAATAACTTGCCCAGAAAACAGTGAAGGCGTTTATAATTTAATTGTAAATGGAACGGGTGCCTTTAGTGAATATCGCAGAGAAGTGACACTTACTGTTACACCAGTGGCTAGCTTTTGTGCAGATTTAAATAATGATAATATTGTGGGAGGGGCTGACCTTGTTATCTTTTACAATGAATGGAATTGCACCACAAATTGTATTGCTGACATCAACGGTGATGGAGAGGTTAGTATAGAAGATTTTTTGGTGCTGATTAATTCTTATGGAGAAAATTGTTTGGATTAGTTGTTCTCCATTTTTAATTGACGATCATACATCGCTGCGTATAACCCTTTTCTATTAAGGAGTTCGGCGTGTGTACCTTCTTCAGCAACCTGGCCGTTATCTAGTACAATGATTTTATCTGCATTTTTGATACTAGATATTCTATGCGAAATGATGATACTTGTTTTGTTCTGCATAATGCGATCTAACGCTTGAAGAATGTGTTCTTCAGTTTCAGTATCTACTGCTGAAAGACAGTCGTCAAAAATTAGAATATTGGGGTCTTTAGCAATAGCGCGGGCTATGGATACCCTTTGCTTTTGTCCGCCACTTAGATTAATTCCTCTTTCGCCAAGAATGGTTTCAAACTGCTTTGGAAAATCTATGATATTATCATAGACATCTGCATCTTTTGCTGCTTGATTACGCTGTTCTTCTGTGAGTGTGTTCACTCCAAAAGCAATATTATTTTGGATAGACTCGGAGAAGAGAAATACTTCTTGCGGAACATATCCAATGGACTCACGAAGGGCTTCAAGATTTTGGTGTTGGATTTTTTTTCCGTCGATTAATATTTCTCCTGCAGTAGTATCAAAGAGTCGGAGGATCAGTTGGGCAATCGTTGACTTTCCGCTACCGGTGCGGCCTACAATAGCTAGGCGCTCTCCTTTCTTAACTTTAAAAGAAAGTCCTTTAATGGCTTCAACACCTGTGTCAGGGTATGTGAATCTAACATTGTTGAATTCGATATTGCCCTCCACCGAATGTTTGTTCTGTTCTGTGTTATATACTTCAGGCTTGCTCAGAAGGAATTCATTGATTCTTGCCTGACTTGCTTCTGCTTTTTGAACAAGACTAGTCACCCAACCAACACTTGCAAACGGCCAAGTCAATTGGTTGACATAAAAAACGAATTGCACAATCACACCGTAAGAAAGTTCTCCTGCCATCACTTTCGTAGATCCAATATACACAGTTAGAATAGTACTAAGACCCACGAGCAAAGCAATTACAGGCATAAATAGCGCGTCTGCTTTTACAAGTCCGAGTTGCTTTTTTTTATAATCGTCACTTTCTTTTTGGAATTCTTTTTCGAAATAATCTTCACGGTTAAATGCTTTTAATACACGAATTCCGCTCATGGTTTCTTGCACCATGGTGGCAAGTTTCGATTGCTGTTTTTGAACGCGATCTGTTCTTCGATTGATGATAGTGCTCACATAAAAAATCAGCAACATCATAAATGGAAGAGGGGATAGGGTGTACAATGTAAGTTCACTATCAATGTCCCACATAACCCAAATGCACATCACTACGAGAATGATGAGATTGATGGTGTACATGACTGCGGGGCCGAGATACATTCTCACACGATTTACATCTTCGCTAATGCGATTCATGATGTCGCCAGTGCGATTCTTTTTGTAAAAAGAGGTGTCAAGTTTTTGATATTGATCGTAGATCTCATTTTTTAGATCATATTCAATATAGCGGGACATTACTATGATTGTCTGACGCTGATAGAACAAGAAAACGCCTTTTATTAAATAGAAAATTAAATAACCAAGTGCAAGCAGAATTCCGACCCAAACGATTTGTCCAATATAACTTTCTTTATAGAGAGCCACAGTGTGATTGTCTATATTAAAAAGGTCATAGAAGTATTGAAGACTCTTCGGATTGTCAATCGTCACTTCTTGTGTTCCCGCATTCATCTTATTTACTGCTGAAATTGATTCGGCAAGAAAATCAATTCCGTCTCCAACAATAATTGGAGCGTAGACATTAAAGATATTGGCGAGCACAATAAAGAAGAATCCCATGAAAAGGCGTCCTCTGTATTTCCAAAAATACTTATTGAGATATCCTAGATTCTTCATTAGAATTTAAAGTTCCAAGTTACACTTGGTAGAACAGGGAATAGGCTTACTTGATATGCTTTGATTTGAAGAGTGCCAGCTTGAAGATCGCCGTCATTTCCAAAATATAAGAAATATGGATTTCTACGATTGTAGAGATTATATACGCTGAAATTCCAATTGCTTTCAAACTTTCTCTTTCTTTTCACTACTACTTCTTCAGGAAGTAATTCGCTTTTAGGCTCTTCTTTTTTCTTTGGATATAATGTACAGGAAATGTCCGCTCGGTGGTAAGGTGCCATGCGGAAGCTATTTCTTTCTCCATATACATCTACTACTCTGTTTTCATAGAAATAGCGCTCTACAGGAAGTGTAATTGCATTCCCCGTTCCATAAACAAATACAAACCCAAGTTCCACTCGAGGAGATACTTTCACAGTAGAAACAAAGCTTACATCATGTCTTCTATCCCAGCGCGAAGGGAACCAGTTTCCCGAGTTGAGGTCCTCGAACAAACGTTCGGTTTTAGAGAGGGTGTATCCCATCCATCCAGTCCAAATGCCCAGTCTTTTTTTGATAAATAATTCTGCACCGTAACTTCTTCCTTTTCCGAAGACGAGCAAATTATCAATGTTATCACTCACGGTATTTTCAGGTTGTGCACCTTCTTCATACTCGGACAAATTCTCCATTGTTTTGTAATAGATTTCAAAGCTTGTCTCGAACATGTCGTTGAAGAAGTTTCTGAAATATCCTATGCTTACTTGCTGTCCTTCTTGTGGTTGTAATACTTCAGTAGAAGGCAACCATACATCTGTTGGAAGGCTTGTTGGGCTTAAGCTCGTCAAGTGTATGTATTGGTAGTTTCTCATATACCCACCTTTGATAGATGAATATTTATCGACATTCAATCTGAAGTTAATTCTTGGTTCGAAGCCCGCGTAATCGCCTACTTTTTGACCGCGCTCATATACCGTAGTGGTCGGGGGAAGTGTTTGTCCAAACGATGGAGTTTGTTGTTGAGTAAAGCGTGTAAATGGTCCAACATGTGCAAAGTAAGAATAGCGAATTCCCGCGTTGATTCTCAAATTTTCTGTGATGTCAAATTCGTCAAGAATGTATCCTGCCACTTCATGTGAAAGGAGCTGTACTTTTTCGCCAGTGTCAAATTCTGTATCACCACTTCTAGCATAAACACTGTTCGGAGTAAAAATGTGATAAGTATAATCTACACCCCACTTGATGCTATGGCGATAGTTTGGGTAATAGTTCCATTGCATTTTAGCTCCCCAATCCTGAATTCCGCTATTGAGGGCAAACTCGAATTGTTCTTGCTTCGCTTCGAATGAGAATTTATAGTCAGTAAATGTTAGGATTGTATTCATGAAAAGCTTATCACTGATGATACGATTCCAGCGAGCCGTTGCCGTAGCATTACCCCATGGAATGCGCGTGGAGAAGCCAGAGTTTTCGCTGCTAAAACCAAATACATCTCTACCGAAATATCCACTCAAAAACACTTGGTCTTTACTGGAAAGTCGATAGTTTACTTTCGCATTCAAGTCGTAGAAATAGTATCCTGATCCATCGAGTGCGCTTCCTTCTTTGATAAATGGTTTAAGCAATAAATCAATGTAAGTTCTGCGCCCGCTGATGATGAAAGAAGAAGTATCCTTTTTTATTGGGCCTTCAACAGTGAATCGAGAAGCAATTAGACCAACACCACCTTCTGCATGGTACTCTTTACTATTTCCTTCTTTTAATGAAATATCTAATACCGAAGAAAGTCGTCCGCCAAAGTTAGCAGGCACTCCGCCCTTTGTGAGTTCTAGATTTTTTACAGCATCTGCATTGAATACCGAGAAGAAGCCAAATAAGTGACTCGCATTGTAGACAGCGGCATTATCAAGTAGAATTAAATTTTGGTCAGCGCCGCCGCCACGAACATAAAATCCTGCACTTCCTTCTCCACCCGTTTGCACACCAGGTAACAGTGTTATGGTTTTAAGAATATCGATTTCACCAAGAAGAACAGGAAGTTTTTTTATTTGATCGACATCCAATTCAATTTTTCCAACATCCGTACTTTCAGTGTTTCTGCTCTTGTCAGCAGTGATCTCAATTACATCAGTTGTTTTAATGGACGAGCTCAAAGAGATGTTGCGTCTTTCGTCTTGTTGTAGGTCGATTTGAAATTTTTGCAACGCATATCCTAAATACGAAAACTCAATATCATATTTTCCTGCAGGTAAAGTGAGGGAGTAGAAACCATATAGATTGGCAGTAGCAGCTCTTGAAATGGGCATTGCTTTGATGGTTGCTCCAGGTAGCGTTTCTCCCGTTTCAGCATCTCTAATTTCGCCGCTCAAGGTGAATGTTTTAGCTGATTGAGCAAAGGAAAAGAGAGGTGCAATGAAAAGAAAAAGAAAAACTATTTTTTGAAAGCGCATCATTTTTTGGTTTACGGGTCAAAAGTACGAAGGGAAAACACGATTCGGCTTGTTATGTTTTCCGTAAATCATTACCTACCGCCGCTCATAAAAGGCTTAACAGAAATTAACCCATCCACGTCGGAGTTATAGGCCCTTAGCAATACTTTCGCGGAACTACCGGACCTATGTACCACAAACACCTTGTTTATCTATTTGTGCTTAGCATTGCTATGATCTATTCTCCCTTAGCCAATGGGCAATATGAGAATAAGTCATTGGAAGCAGTGCGATGTGATATAGCACCAAAGATTGATGGTTCATTGGATGATGTTTGCTGGATGAGTGCGCCGAAGGCTAAAGGATTTGTCGAGGATAAGCCTGACCCAGGTACCGGAATGTCCCAAGAAACAGAGGTTCAGATTGTCTATGACGATGAGGCGATGTATATCGCTTTCATGAACTACGATAGTGCACCAGACAGTATTCTTCAGCAATTGTCAGGGCGTGATTCTGATGGAAATAGCGATTATGTGGCGATTACTTTTTCCTGCTATCGCGATGGTATCAACGGTCTCACTTTTGCGACCACACCAACTGGTGAACAGTGGGATGCACGGGAATCGGGAACGTTTGGAGAAGATGTTTCTTGGAATGGTGTGTGGGATTGCAGAGCCAAAATTGTAGCGAATGGTTGGATCGCGGAATTCAAAATTCCATTTGCCGCTATTCGTTTTCCAGATAGTCCAGAGCAGTTATGGGATATTAATTTCGTAAGAGAGGTTAGGCGTTTTCGTGAACACGGCTTCTGGCGAGGTGTTGATCCAGAGGTGCCGGGTTACCTCACCCAAATGGGAACGCTTTCAGGAATTAAAAATATCACTCCACCAAAGCGGATTTTCCTTTATCCTTATGCTTCTTATTATGAAAATTTCCTTGAGACATCGGAGAATAAAACGCTTCGTCAAACAGCATGGAATGCGGGTTTGGATGTAAAAATAGGTCTGAATGACGCGTTTACATTGGATGCAACACTTGTTCCTGATTTCGGGCAAGTGATCAGTGACCAACGAGTTCTTAATCTCACGCCTTTTGAGGTGCAGTTCCAAGATAACCGACAGTTTTTTATTGAAGGTACAGAGCTTTTCTCGAAAGGCGGACTATTCTATTCAAGACGAGTGGGGTATTTGAGAGATGATGCTTATAGAGGATTGTCACTTACTGAAGATGAATATCTCAAAGAAGGCCCTCAGACCTTACAACTTCTCAATGCATCAAAAGTAAGTGGGCGAAATTCTAAAGGACTTGGGATCGGCGTTTTCAACGCTGTTACAGATAGAGCCATAGCTATTGTTGGCTCAACTGCGAGTGATTTAGAGCGAAGTGTGGAGATTAACCCCGTGAGCAATTATAGTGTTATCGTACTCGATCAAAATTTGAAAAATAATAGCTATGTGTCTTTGATTAATACGAATGTTCTAAGAATCGGAGAGGCTTATGATGCGAATGTTATAGGGACGGAGTTTGATCTTCGTGACAAACGAAACAGATTCAGTATTACCGGAGGTGGCGCCTATAATAGAAAGACAGGAGGGATTTATAAGAATGATGATGCTAATGATGACGGATATACAGCGCGCTTCGATTTAAATAAGATTGATGGCAACTGGCGTTTCTCAGCAGGAACGGCTGTTGAATCAGATACCTATGACCCACGAGATTTGGGATTTCTTTTTGCAAATAATTCTATTGAAAATTATTTATGGGCACAATACCGTGTGTTCAAACCTTTCTGGCGAATCAATAATATGAATACCAGCCTTTCAATGAATTATAATAGGCTATACAATCCTGGGGTATTCACGGATGTCTATCTTCAGTCAACCACCTTTGTCAATACTAGAAGTTTTACTACCTATTTTCTGAATGTAAATTCAAGTCCTATTAGAGGCTATGATTATTTTGAGCCAAGGACTGAAGGGCGGTACTTCCGGACATTTAGTTATGTAGGCACGAACGGTTGGATAAGCACTGACTATCGCAAGGTCGTGGCTTTGGACATTGGAGGCGGAATTCGTGATTATGAAAATGAAGAAAGGGTTATTCTGAGTTGGAATGTTTCTCCACGTTGGAGAGTAAATGATCATCTTATGCTCGTTTACAATTACGATTATGAAAAGCACACCAACGACGTAGGTTACGCAACGCAAGATGATCTGTCTCAACCCATTTTTGGAAGAAGAGATGTTACCACACACGCGACTACCTTGAGTGCTAATTATGCATTTAATCCTTTCATGACCCTAAATTGTAGAGTGAGATATTACTGGGGCTTTACAAAGTATAAGGAATTTTATGACCTTGCGGAGAACGGGGAGATTATTCCTTCTGGCTTTGCCGGTTTTGTGGATGATAGTGGAGTCAATCAGGAATACAGCGGCGCAGACCAAAGTTTCGCAAGTTTCACCATTGATATGTTCTACCGATGGATATTTGTTCCTGGAAGTGAATTGAGCATTGTTTGGAAAAATGACGTTTCTCAATACGACCGAGGAAAACCTATTCCGAGCAGGCTTGTGGATGGAGTGGACTATACATTTGCTCAGCCCCAAAACAATAATATTAGCATCAAAGTCCTATATTTCTTGGACTACAGAAGTCTGATGTCAAAAAAAAATAGGGCTTAAGCAACCCTTTTCAACAAATACGAGTTTTATAAACAGATGGACGAAATGAAGGACATAATTGAAGGTTGTGTTCGTGGCGAAAAGCGCTTTCAGGACAGGCTGTTCAAGAAATATGCTTCCTTACTTTACGGGATCTGTCTTCGGTATGCTAAAAATAAAATGGAGGCCGAAGATGTGTTACAAGAGGTGTTTGTAAAGGTTTACACCAATATTCATACCTACCATCACGATGGAAGTTTTGAAGGTTGGTTGCGAAGAATTGCAGTAAACACGAGCATTACATATTATCGAAAGAATTTGAAACACGCGTTTCAAGAAGATATCGATGATGTGGTGCAACACCGAAATGATCCAGTTCAATACGAAGACCTGGAATACACACAAGAAGAGTTAATGGGTTGTATTAATAAGCTGCCCGTTGGTTATAAAACAGTATTTAACCTTTATGTAATTGAAGGTTTTATGCACAAAGAAATTGCTGATATGTTGGGGGTAGATGTGAATACATCCAAGTCCCAGTTATCAAGAGCAAAGACATATTTACAGAAAGAACTAGCAGAGATTAGTAAAATAAAATTGCAAGCATGATGAGCGAGGAAAAGTTTTTCCAAAAAGTACAATCTGAATTATCTGGCTACTCGCCGGAGGTTCCAGCGCATGTATATGCTGGAATGCGCAGAAAGTACGGTTGGGCAAAGTTCACGACTTGGAACGCAACGAAATGGAACGTTTGGTACTTGGTGATGTTGTTAGGGATAAGCTCAGGTATCGCATATAGCACAACCTCTTCTATGAATACAGATAGTACTCATGCGAAAAGAGGTTTGTCTAATCCAGTTGAAGCTCCAGTTCTAGAGGCATTGAATACAACCGCTCCTACAGCATGCCAAGGTAGCCACACAGCAGCATGCTCTTCTAGCAGTGTTACTTGTGCATCTGTGCCAAATGCAAATAGCACTACAAATTTGATGGTAGATCCATCAACCCCTACTGTCGTTGAAACAAATGTTTCAGCGAGTGCTTCAAACAGTGATCTACCAGAAATTACAGAGCAAGTAAATTCAACTGCGACGGAATCAACCCCGGAGATCTTGGACAAAAAGCCTAAGAAAAAGTTGAAGGTCAACGTATATAAAGAAAGAAATTAAGAGACCACCTATATTAGCCCGACGAAATTCGAAACGGGATGAGAACTAGTTCAGGTGTGAAACCAAAGATAAAAGGCAGCGCAGTTCTAACTGTGTTGCTTTTTGTTTTTATATCTGCACCAGTTCTCGCAAATTTTTCTTGCCCATCTGATACAATCATCATTGATGGCGAGGTGATCGAGATTGAGCAAAATGATGTCCGCACGAATCTCGATTCTCTTGAGAAGAAAGGACAAAAAGACATTCGTATTCCAATTGGAACCGTGAAAGGTTTTTGGAGCGTTCAAGCTGGAGGACTAGCGAGCTTTGCGCCATATTCATTCATTCCAGACTCACTACAATATCTCTCGTCTTTCCTAGGATATCAAGAACCCATAAGCGTCAGCCCGACGGTTGGGGTGCAATTGGGACTCGACTTCAACGACCAATTCGGAATTCGACTTGGAGCGGGTTTCAGCCAAATGAAGTGGAAGTACCAGGTTCTTGATGAGTCGCAATTGGTCGCTCCGAATTTGAGAACTAACTTCGAAAATCGCTCGGGCGAACTTTGGCAACGCTATGTGATATTTATTGATCCTGGCTTTGAAGAACGATTTTCTAAAATTGATCTTTCTACTGAATCGATTACCTACACTACTCTGGATGTTTCAGGTGCCTTTCGTTTTTATCCTGTTCGAAAAAAGAATGGTTGGAGTGTTTATATCGACCTAGGTGTGGCGCCCCGTATTAGTAAAGGGTCGATAAACAAAGCGTCTAGAGCTTATTTTTTAGCGGATAACGGAGATTGGAGAAAATTAGATCTGGAGTCTTCGCTAATCCCTAAAACGATAGTTTTCATGAATGCTGAAATAGGAGCACAATACCATTTCGCGGAAACTTATGCTGGAGCGTTCCAATTAGGCTATTTCGGGTTGCCTAAAAAGCTGTACACAGAAGGAGCTTTCAGCCGCCAAATCTCATCTGTTTACATAGGTTTTGCAATCACCCATTTCTTGGAATGGAATAATCCAAGTACTTATAAATAAGGTAGACAACCTTCTCAGCTAGTTTGGCGTCTTATTACTATCTTAGCCAAAATGAGTAAAGAAGTGAAGATCACATTAACCATCCTTTCTTGTTTGTGCTGCTCTTTAATTGGGGTCGCTCAACTTCAAAATGAAAGTTTTGAATTCTACTCGTCTTTGCCTACAAATACAGGTCAATTCAGCAGGGCCATTGGTTGGTCAAATGCTGGAAGTTTGTATGCCACTCCTGATTATTACAATTACGCTGCAAACGAATCGGCAGACATTCCTCAAACCCCAATGGGCATTGTAAATGCTGCAGATGGAAATGCATTAATGGGATTCTGTGCCTCTGGTACCAACGGTACAAATTTTAGAGAATATCTTTCTACTCATTTCACAGCACCTCTTGAGGTGGGTAAAGAATACACCCTGGCTTTCAGAATTACCTGCGGGGAAATGACAGAGGTAGCCACTTCGGGTTTAGGTGTTTCTCACTTGGGTGTTCACTTCAGCACCGCGGAGCCAGTACAAATAGGCACCGATCCACTCAATCAGTTGCCTCACTTCAGAATTGACACGGTTTTCTACACGAATAATTGGAAGCATATTGTTTTCAATTTTACTCCTGATCAGCCTTTTCGATATTTGACTCTTGGTGTCTTTGCAAATGATGCAGATGTAACCATCGAACAAAAGGCGGGTGATAATGCAATGTTTGCATACTACTTCGTAGATGATTTTTACCTCAAACAAGTTCCTGAAAACTACGACCCTACGATTGGTAGACCTGGTCGTAATGATGGGATCAATCCAGTTGCTTCAAATCCTGAGTTAGAGGCTACTGAGCCTTTTTATGTGCCGAATTCATTTACACCTAATGGTGACAATAAGAATGATGAATTCATTCCCGTTGCAGGAAAAATAAATGAATGGGAGCTAAGCGTATTCAGCCATTGGGGAGATAAAGTTTTCTGCACTACTGATGAAAACATCGGCTGGGATGGTTCGTTCCAAGGCAAGCCAGCCAATCCTGGCGCTTATGTATGGGAAATTTCATACAGTGAGTTTGAAGATGAAAAGGGCTGGGTAAAGAAGAATAAGACCGGCGTTTTCCAATTGATTCGTTAACTTCATTTACCGTCTGCGATTTACTAGCTTCATACTACCTTCGCAGCGATGAAATTCGATTTTTTTCCATTAGAATCTTCCATCGGCCTTTCAGGCTTGATGCAAAAATATCTTTCCAACGATCTGTCGATCGCTCCGTTCACAAATGGTGCACCTTCATTGGAAAAAATGATAGCGGCAGCCAATTCTTCTCGATTCAATAACAGCCAACGTTTACTTTTGGTTGGAGCGTTGAAAAAACAACATTCAGAATTTCCAGCTATTCAAAGTCGAATCGACTTGTTTTCGAATGAAAACACTTTTACCGTTACCACAGGACACCAGCTTTGCCTTGCCACAGGACCTCTTTATTTTATATATAAAATAGCTTCTGCCTGCTCGTTAGCGCGAATGCTAAATGAAAAGGACCCATCGAAAAAATTCATTCCCGTTTACTGGATGGCATCGGAAGATCATGATGCAGAAGAAATAAACCATGCTTATTTTTTCAATAAAAAAATTGTTTGGGAAACCGAACAGAAAGGCGCTGTTGGTCGCTTTGAACTCAAGGATATTGCTGGATTTATTGATGCTGTAAAAATTGTTTTAGGTGAAAATGAAAAACAAATTGCATGGAATAATTTGTTGGAGAAAGCATATCATGCAAAAACGCTAGCTGAAGCCACGCGTGAACTCGTATATGGTATTTTTGGTGAAAATGAACTAGTGGTGATCGATGCGGATGACCACCAACTCAAAAGTTCTTTTGCACCGATTCTTAAAAATGAAATTTTAAATCGTGCTTCATTTGATAAGGTAACTGCGGCAAATACTGAGCTCGAAAAACTAGGTGTGAAATCCCAAGTAATGCCGCGTGAGATAAACTTATTTTATCTTAAAAGTCAATCAAGAGAGCGGATAAAGTTCGAAGGCAGTTATCAAGTTGGTAGCATTATTTTTCAGCAAGAAAGATTACTGGAGGAAGTAGATAGTGCACCAGAGAATTTTAGTCCGAATGTAGTTTTACGCCCCATATATCAAGAAAGTATTCTTCCAAATATTGCTTATGTCGGAGGCCCTGGAGAATTAGCGTATTGGCATCAATTAAAAGGTGTTTTTAGTCTGTATGAAGTTCCATTTCCAGAACTGGTACTTAGAGATAGCGCTTTGTTGCTAACAAGCGGCTTCATGAAGCGCCTTCAAAAACTTCAGCTGGAGGTTTCTCATCTTTTCGGAGATAAAAACTTGATTGTCGAGGGATGGATTAAGGATGCAGGTTTGTTCGATCTAGAAGACGAAAAGAAAGCATTAGAAGATCTTTTTAATCAAGTAGTAGCGAAGGCGGAGCGAGCAGATCAAACTCTTACAGGATCAGCGCAAGCCGAAGGCAAGAAGATCTTGAACTCTTTTGAAAATTTAGAAAAGAAAATAACGAAAGCATTTAAAGCACGCGAGGATCAAAAGATTCAGCAGTTAGAAAAGCTTTGGGCTGAAGTATTTCCTGATGGTGTTCCTCAAGAACGTCATGACAATTTCTTTCAATTTGCATCAAAGTGTCCAGAGGGATTCATTGAAAGTTTGATTCAAAATTTCAATCCTCTAAAGGCAGAACTCAAAGTAATTTATCTAGAAGATTGATCTAAAAATTGCTGAAGAATAATCGCAGCGCTTACCTTATCTAGGTTGCCTTTGTTTTGACGATCTTTCTTTTTCATTCCCCCCGTTACTAGTGCTTGTGAAGCAAGTTTGCTAGTATACATTTCATCTATGCGGTGAATCACTACAGCTGGGAATTTCTTGTTGATCTCCTTACAGAATTTCTCTTGAAGTAAAGTGATTTCACTAGCATTGCCATCCAAGTGACGGGCTTCGCCCACAACGATATCAACGATTTTTTCTTTGAGAAT
>JAIXWP010000001.1 GCA_027491215.1 Flavobacteriales bacterium
AATGCTTTCGCGGACGACGGAGCTGGTGAAGCAAAAACAGAAGACTTGAAAATCACCATCATTCCAAAATTGTGTGATGACTTGTACTGTACTTTCCCTGAGTTATCAAAGCCTGAGGATTTTGTTTCGATTACTTATAACAACAACATCGAAACAAACCCAGATCTACAAAACTTAAGTGATGGCGAAGTTTACTTGTACATCCTCGCTAAAGGAACAGGACCATTTAATTTATATCCTTATGTTCCCGTAGCGCAAGCTGCAAGCACAGAAGCGCTTCGAATGAAGCCTGTCCCTGGAAAGCCCGGTGAATTTAGACTCACTATCATTCCAACGATGTTCTTTACGAATGTCCCGTCCACGCAGACCATCACAGAACTGAGGTACTACGTCGTAAAACCGGGATACATTCCCACGCAACCAGTTCCGATTACATACGGATTCTTGGATTGCTCGAATTGATCAAGACATAAAAAAAGCCCCAACATCGTTGGGGCTTTTTCTTTTCTATTTACTTGATCATTTTCAATAAACACCATTCGTTTCGTTCGCGTTGAAGTACCAACTTCAAGCCCAACTCTCCTCCCACTCGTTCGAGTTCTGGAATGTCCTGAACATAAAAACCACTGAACAAAATCTCACCTCCTGTCTTCAACACTTTCACATATTCCTTCATATCACGAAGAAGGATGTTACGATTAATGTTTGCGAGAATCGTGTCATAAACTTGATCGGTTAAGAGCTCTGCTCCACCTTGATAAGACTTAATTCTTGAGCAATTATTTCTCTCAAGATTTTCTATGCTATTCAAATAAGCCCATTCATCGATATCAATAGCATCACTGCTTTCTGCGCCCATCATTTCAGCAAGAATTGCTAATACAGCGGTACCAGCTCCCATGTCAAGCACATGCTTTCCTTTCCAATCCATGTTCATCATTTCACCAATCATCAAATGCGTGGTACTATGATGACCTGTACCAAAAGACATTTTTGGTTCAATGTTGATCACATATTCAAATGATCCTTCCACTTCATGGAACGGCGCTCGAATCAAACACTTGCTATCTACAATAATTGGATCAAAGCTCTTTTCCCACTCCGCATTCCAATTGATAGCTTCAATTTCTGAACTGTTCCATTCAATTTTTTGATCCTCCATTTGAGAAGTCATTAACTCCGCCAATAATCCCTCGTTCCAATCGGAGGAAACAATGTAGGCTTTAACCCCTTCATCAGTTTCTACAAAACTTTCAAAACCAAGTTCTGCTAATTCTGCTACCAACACTTCACGTGCAGGTAATAAAGGATCGAGTATGAATGTGACTTCTTGATAGTTCATTAGTGCGCGGCAGATTTAATAATGGTCATAAAATCATTTGCCTTTAATGAAGCGCCACCTACAAGACCTCCATCAACATCTGGGCAGGCAAACAATGCTTCACTGTTTGCTGGATTTACAGAACCTCCGTAAAGGATATGAATTTGATCAGACACTTCTTTTCCGAAATGATCCCCAATGGATTTGCGAATGAAAGCGTGCATTTCTTGTGCCTCGTCATTCGATGCTGTTACACCCGTTCCGATAGCCCATACAGGCTCGTAAGCCACGATGACTTTTTCCATTTGATCGGCAGTTAAATGGAACAATGCTTTTTCAATTTGATGAAGCACTGTGATAAAATGCTTCTTGTCTTTTCTTTCTTCTAGAACTTCTCCGCAGCAGAAGATTGGCTGAACATTGTGGCGAAGACAAGCGTCAATTTTCGAAGCAATTAATTCATCTGTTTCATGAAAATATTGACGGCGCTCGCTATGCCCGAGAATGCAAAAAGGAATATTCATCCCGTCTAGCATTGCAGCGCTGATTTCACCCGTGAAGGCTCCGAAATCGTGGTGACTGCAGTTTTGGGCTGATAGATAAAAGAAGGGTTCTTCCATCATTTCAATATTCGCTAAATAAAGCGCGGGAGGTGCGATGATCACTTTTACTCCATGGGGAACATCCTCTTTTCTTTCTTGAAGTGCAATAGCAATCTCCATCGCTTCTTCAAGCGTTTTATTCATTTTCCAGTTTCCTGCTACTATCTTATGTCGCATTGTATTCAATAATTTCCTGCGAAGATAATCAATCTCAAAGCCCACTGCTGCGCCCTTTTCAGAGTGGCGACACTATTTCGTATTTTTGCAAGGTGTCTATAGTAACTCCACTTGAAATATTAAATCGCTATTGGGGCCATGCCGCATTTCGTCCGCGTCAGGAGGAAATTGTATTGTCTGTGCTGAATGGTAATGATACCTTGGCACTGCTTCCAACAGGTGGAGGAAAAAGCGTTTGTTTTCAAGTCCCTGCATTGTGCATGGAAGGAGTTTGTCTCGTGGTCAGTCCTTTGATGGCACTGATGTATGATCAAGTGGCCAATCTTCGCGAGCGCGGTATCAGCGCAGTGGCAATTACAAGCGCGATGAATTTTCGAGAGATCGACAAGACCCTAGATCTGTGCGTGCAAGGAAAATATAAGTTTCTGTATGTCGCTCCAGAGCGATTGAAGAGCACACTTTTCAAAGAGCGTTTCAAGCGGATGATGGTTTCAATGATTGCCGTGGATGAATCGCATTGTATCTCTCAATGGGGATATGATTTTCGTCCCTCATATCTTGAAATAGCTGCCATACGAGAGTTTCACCCCACTGTTCC
>JAIXWP010000072.1 GCA_027491215.1 Flavobacteriales bacterium
TCTTCTTCTTCTTTTGCTTTTTCCTCTTTATACAATTCAAATTCTTCTTCCGTTAATTTGAATAAGTCATATGCTTCTTGTGAAAAGAAAGATGCATACATATCCGATTCTGCACCCCATCCACCGCGGCTTTTTAAGCCATCATAGGATGAGTTCCAGATTGCCATTTTGCCTCCCATCATCCAGCGTGAGCCAGAAACGCCGAAGCCTGATTGACTGAGATTTTTTATTTCTCCTTTTCCATCAGCACTTACTAATCCCATTTGCGAAATCCATTGCTCGCCTGGCAAATAGTCCACTAAAAACCACTTGCCATCAGGAGACCAATCGTAGTGCTGGTCGCCGTCTTGATACGAATAATTGCGCTCTGCTGGAAGAATAGTTCTTATTGCCTTCGATTTTAAATTGATCACTTTAAGCGCTGTGCGTTCTTCTAAGAAAGCGATCTCTTCACCAGTCGGTGAATAGCTTGGCTGGAAGGTTTCTTCGGGACCAACGCAAATTCCCTCTTCCTTGATGAGGGTTGCGCTGAAGAAATAGAGTTCTTCTTTTCTTTCAATAGTCGCAGTGTAAATATTCCATGAATTATTGCGCTCGCTAGCGTACACAATTGAACGACCGTCTGGGCTGAAATCAACGTTGCGTTCTTGTTCAGGAGTGTTTGTTATTCGCTTCGTTGTTCCTTCTGCAACAGAAGAAACAAAAACTTCCCCGCGATAAATGAAAGCGAATTCTTTTCCATTAGGAGAAAGATCAAACTCCGTTGCTCCAGCTACAGGAACGATTTTTTCAGCAGTGTAACGTGAGTCTTGAGCGATCTGTACACGAAGCGCTTTAGGAGTTTCTCCTTCTTTCTGAGTGTAAACGATGCCATGATGAACGAAGCAAAGAATGCCAGCATCAGAAATACTGATACTGCGGACAGGGTGATCTTTCATTGAGGTCACAGGTGTATTTGCACGTGTGCCCAATTGTGTTTTATAAATGTTCATCGTGCCACCTTGTTCGCTCAAATAGTAAACCGTGTTATCATCTTTTGAGAATAGAGGTTCGAGGTCTTCACCATTGAAAGATGAAATCTTCGTGTATTCTTTAGTTGTAAAAGAATACGTCCAAATGTCACGTGTAACAGATGAAGTATGATGTTTTCTGAAATCATCTTCATATCCTTTTTGATCTTGATAGACAATCATGTCACCTTTCGAATTGTATTTCGCAAGATGAGCTGTTGTAGTTAGAAGTTGAATTTCTCTCCCTCCTGCTAAAGGAACAGAATATAATTCTGGTAATCCTCCTGTTGGGAACTCTTGATTAGACGCCACATCCATGCGTGACGATGTGAAGATTACATTTTTTCCATCAGGTGTAAAATCAGATGGTGTATCGCCTGAAGAATGAAATGTCAATCGAGTGGCAGTACCACCTGTTGCTGGAACTACAAACACATCGAAATTTCCGTGACGATCCGAGGCGAAAGCAATCATCTTTCCATCGGGAGACCATACAGGTTGTTTGTCGTAAGCGTCGCTGATGGTAACTGGTGTTGCAGTTCCACCGTTGATACCAACAGTATATATGTCTCCTTGGTAGCAAAAAGCTACTGTATTTCCGTCGGGCGATATTGCAGGAAAGCGCAGCCATGCGGGCTCTATTTGTGCAAATAGTCCGATGGATAGGAAAAGTGAAAGTGTAGAAAGTAGGGATTTCATTCTTTATTTTTTTGGAAAGCAAGTATAAGTTAAATGATGAGGGTTTATGTTTGTCACTTGATGAACGGCGAATTTCGCTGAGCAAATGACTTTCGATGAGCACTGAAACGGAAAAAATGAAAGAGCGATACGCCAAAAGAAAGGCGGATCAACGCGTGGTGGCCCATGGTCAAGCGTCTTCATTTATACGATATAGTAGCGAAGAGCGGGAAGCTATTTTTTTGAATTTCATTAAAAAATATCTTGGCGAACCCTCCTCTATTCGCGTGTTAGAAATCGGTGCTGGCGGTGGAGGCAATATTTCTTTTTTCAAAAAAATTGGAGTTCCGGCATCTCAAATTGTAGCGAATGAACTCTTAGAAGACCGTGTTGAGCTGCTTCGTGAAAGGCATCCCGACATTACAATTATTCCTGGAGATGCTACGACCATGAAGGCTGAGGAGATTGGAAAATTTGATCTTGTGTTTCAATCAACAGTTTTCACTTCTATACTCGATACGAATTTTCAAAGCATGCTCGCCAATTCTATGATGGAGCTGTTGAATGAGAATGGGATGTTATTGTGGTATGATTTCGTATACAACAATCCAAATAATCCTGATGTGCGCAAAGTGACCATTGATCAGGTCAAACAGCTTTTTCCTAAACTAGATTTTAATTTCAAGAAAGTAACATTGGCGCCTCCCATTGGACGTCGTGTGGGAGGTTTGTATCCGATATTCAATGCGCTTCCTTTTTTACGCACGCATATCATAGGCGCGGGATTGCGCCACTAGATTTTTAATTGTCTCGAGAAACTTTCCTCCAAACTGATTAGCGTTTCAGTACGTGCAATGCCTTCTATTTTTTGTATGCGATCCGACAATACATCACGAAGATGGCTCGTACCCTTGCATTGCACACGAAGGAACAACGAATAAGTTCCAGTGGTGTAATGACATGAAAGCACTTCTGGCACTTTTTGCAACTCACGAATCACCTTATAGTAGACATCACTTTTCGTCAAATAGACACCGATGAATGCGGTGATATCCCAACCGAGAGCTGCGAGATCTAGCTGCAGCTGGGGCTTTCGAACGATCCCTGCATCTTCCATTTTCTTCATACGAACGTGAACCGTTCCGGGCGCGACGTGTACTTTTTTAGCAACTTCTGTGTAAGGAGTGAAGGCATCTTGAGACAGGATGTTCAAGATCTTGATATCGACGTTGTCAATTTGATAATTCATGGCCTGATTTTGAATGCTAAATTATCATTTTTCTAAGGAAATAGACAATTTATTAAATTATCAATAATAATAATAGTGAAAACATGCGAATTTTATCATTTTACAATAGAGCAGTTTATCTTTGTGGTGTTCTAATGAGAACGAAATTGTTGGGTGATGAAATGGCAGACATGCCCTACTGTCGCTAGGGTGAGGATCATGGGATAAAGAAAAACGAACTAAATATTGCAGGAAGTTTTGTTCGTTTCCACCTAACTGCCTCGTGGGGGTTCGAGTCCTTCTCCAACAGCAATCAAATGTGGTTTGTTTGGTTATACAGAGTTTATCTCAAAAAAGCAGCACCCAAACGTGGGTGCTTTTTTTTTATTGCAAGCCCTAATGTATTGCTAATCATAGTGGTAACGGCAATTGTTTGAATGTCAAATGCACGCTGATTTGAATTATCTTTGCGTGCCTTTTTTTACAGGCAGTATCTATGAAGCATATTCGTAACTTTTGTATCATCGCTCACATCGACCACGGTAAATCAACATTGGCCGACCGTTTATTGCAAGTCACTGGCACGGTGGATAACCGTAAGCTAGTTGCACAAACGCTGGATGATATGGATTTAGAGAGAGAGAAGGGTATCACCATCAAAGCTCACGCAATCCAGATGGAGTACACCAGCAAGAAGGGAGAGAAATTTATTCTCAACTTGATCGACACCCCAGGTCACGTTGACTTTAGCTACGAGGTTTCACGTTCAATCGCTGCATGCGAAGGAGCACTTTTGATTGTCGATGCGTCTCAAGGAATTCAAGCGCAAACGATTTCAAACCTTTATCTCGCATTAGAACATGATCTGGAAATTATTCCAGTATTGAACAAACTCGATCTTCCAAACGCAGAACCTGAATTAGTGAAAGATCAAATCGTTGATTTGATCGGTTGTGAAAGAGATAGTATTCTAAGTGCGTCGGGAAAAACAGGACTGGGTGTTGAAGATATTTTGGAAGCAATCGTTGAGCGTGTCCCCCATCCAAAGGGAGATACAGAAGCTCCGCTTCAAGCGATGGTTTTCGATTCTATGTTCAATTCATTCCGAGGAATTATTGCATACTACCGTATCATGAATGGCACTATTCGCAAGGGCGATAAGGTAAAGTTCTTGAGTACTGATACTGTTTATGAAGCGGATGAAATCGGTGTTCTTGGTCTTGATCTCAAGCCTCGCACCGAGGTGAAAGCAGGCGACGTTGGTTACATCATCAGTGGTATCAAAACAGCAACAGAAGTTAAAGTGGGTGATACCATCACAACTGTTGCAAATCCTTGTACCGAAGCGGTAAGAGGTTTCGAAGATGTAAAGCCGATGGTATTTGCCGGTGTATATCCCGTGGATACTGATGAGTATGAAGAACTTCGCGCGTCAATGGAAAAACTCCAATTGAATGACGCATCATTGGTTTTCGAACCAGAAAGTTCTGCGGCTCTTGGATTCGGATTCCGCTGCGGCTTCTTAGGAATGTTGCACATGGAAATCATTCAGGAGCGTCTCGAAAGAGAATTCGGAATGACTGTAATCACAACCGTTCCAAACGTTAGTTATTACGCATATACCACCAGAGGTGAGAAATTGGAGATCCACAATCCAAGTGAGTTGCCGGATCCAGCGAAGTTGGATTATGTGGAAGAGCCATACATCAAGGCGCAGATCATTACAAAAAGTGAATTCACTGGTGCTGTAATGACCTTATGTATCGAGAAGCGAGGCATGTTGACGAATCAGATTTACCTCACTTCTGATCGTATCGAATTGACTTTCGAAATGCCACTTGCTGAAATTGTATTTGACTTCTATGATCGTTTAAAAACGATTTCTAAAGGATACGCATCATTTGACTATTTCCCATTGGGCTATCAAGAAAGTGCCCTGGTGAAAATGGACATTCTTCTTAATGGAGATCAAGTGGACGCATTGTCGGCATTGATTCACAGAGATCACGCATATGATTTGGGTAAAAAAATCTGCGTAAAACTTCGTGAGTTGATCCCTAGACAACAATTCGAGATTGCACTACAAGCTGCAATTGGTGCGAAGATCATCGCTCGTGAGACTATCAAGGCTTTGAGAAAAGACGTGACGGCGAAGTGTTATGGTGGTGACATTTCTCGTAAGCGTAAACTTTTGGAAAAGCAGAAAGAAGGTAAGAAAAGAATGCGTCAAGTAGGTAGTGTGGAAGTTCCACAAGAGGCATTCCTCGCGGTGTTGAAACTCAATTCGTAATTTCCTTATCTTCGAGGCATGCTCAAAATGTTTCGATACATTTCACTTTTGTGCTCCATGGTCATGCTGACCATGATGGTTATGCATTTGTTGGAGCTGGTTTCTAACGATCGCAATCTCAAAACGCTTGTTTTGCAGGTGACTTTTTTACTGCCTATGGTCGCTCAAATCGGTTATCTCTTGATCAGTGGTAAAATAATCTCCAATCAGCAGTACAAAGAGGTTGATACGCTGGATAATGATTGGGCATTCAAAGAAAACGATGATCAAAAAGTGCACACCTTACCTTCCTTTGCTGTGTTTCTAGCTGCTATCGGCGGGCTCGGATGGTTTCTTTATTTCTGTTTTGCAGGCCTTAACTCTCGTTTATTGATGGCTATATTTGGAGGTGCTTTGAATAATGCACCATTAGTTATTTTCATTTTACTAGCATTGATTGGAGGTGTTCCGACCTTGATTTACAATCTGCGAACATGGAATCGTAAATCGCTTCATAAATAAGCATTTCACACACGTTTTATTGTTCATAATCGTTACCTCCCTCAGGTCGCACTCGCGGCTTACATTCTAATTTTGAGGCATGAAAAGGTTTTTTCAAATCGTACTTTTATTCAGCGTTTTTTTCGCAGTGACCCCTTCATTGTTCGGTCAACGTCAGGACTATAAAGACACTTATCCCAACGGTAAAACTCGCAGCGAAGGCCGCTATGAGCGAGGATTTGAGGATAGTCTGTGGAGATATTTTTACGACACAGGTATTCTTCAAGAGGAAGCGAACTATAAAATGGGAAAGTTTCATGGCAGCGTGAAGCGCTTCCATCCCAATGGTAAAATCATGATTGAAGGTTACTTCAAAAATGATAAACAAGACAGCATTCAAAGAACTTTCACAGCAGACAGTATTCTGGTGGAAGAAGGTTTTTATACCATGGGAAGAAAGACAGGAAAGTGGACTTATTTCTATCCTACAGGAGATACGTCATCAATGGAAATTCATCAAGACACCGTTGTGTTGATGATGTGTTATTACACTTCGAAAAAAGAGAACACACTTCGAAATGGAAATGGGCAAATAGAAGAGTTTTTTGATAATGGAAAATTAAAGACAAGAACACGCTACTCGAACGGCTTGCCAGATGGTCTTTTTGAAGAGTATTATTCAGGGGGCTCTGTAAAAATTTCAGGCAATTATATTCAGGGAAAAAAGGACGGCGTTTGGAAAGAATTATTTGTGACAGGAAAAACTAGAAAGCTTACAACTTATCTCAATGGTATTCCAAACGGTCCTATTGAAGAATACTATGTCAACGGCCAACTCAATGTGAAAGGCGAACATACTAATGGAAAAAAATCGGGGCCTTGGAGTTGGTTTTTAGAGGATGGTGCGAAAGACATGAATGGTTCATTTGAAAATGATGTTCAAGTGGGAGAATGGACCTACTGGTACGCCAATGGTAACAAACAGTATTGGGGAAATTATGAGAATGGAAAAATGCAAGGCACTTGGCAGTATCAATATTGGAAGGGTGAAGCATGGAAAACTGGAAATTATGATCAAGGCTTAAAAGTGGGGAAATGGCAGTATTGGTTTGAGAATGGAAAAACCTTGATGGAGGGTAATTTCAAGAATGATCTTGAAGAAGGGGTTTGGACCAGTTATTATGATTCTGGTAAAATGAAGGACAAGGGAAATTATTCCAAAGGAAAAATGAGTGGCGCGTGGGAAGGTTACTATCCGAATGGAGTGAAGAATTATATGGGTTCGTGGAATACTGATGTTAAAACAGGCGAATGGACCTATTGGACTGAGCGCGGTCGCAAAGAGAAAATGGAGACCTACAATATGAAGGGAGAACTCCACGGAATGACGGAGACCTATAATGCAGCGGGCAAACTTGAGAGCCGCGGAAGTTTCAAGGATGGTAAGCCTGACGGTAAGTGGGAGTACTATCACGAGCACGGACCTCTATTGCGTGCATGTACTTACAAGGAAGGAAAGCTCAATGGAAAATCAATGATATACAGTGGCACGGGCAAGCTCATTGAAGAAGCAAATTACAAGAATAATAAGCGCGAAGGGCTTTATACGAGCTATGACGAGAAAACCGGCAAGGTGGTCTTAAAGCAAGAATACAAGGACGGAAAGATTGTCAAGGTATTAGAGGGAAAACCTCGCTAGACCGCGTCGCTACTGAATCGAAGGTAGAAATGCTGCGTTCATGTATGAGAAACTCAATGGAGCGCTTATATTTGCGAAGAGGCCTAAACTCAATAGGCTGCAATTCAATGTAGTTGATTCGTGAGAATGATAAAGAATTTTTAAAATGGGATGTTCAAGTTGCTCTTCAAATAACGGCCTCCCCGGAGGTTGTAAAAATAACGGTGCGTGTGGAACGTATGGCTGCAATAAATTAGATGTATTTGACTGGCTCGCAGGCATGGAATTGCCAATGGGTCAGAAGGTATTTGATATTGTAGAAGTTCGTTTTAAAAACAGCCGAAAGGGGTTTTACAGAAATTCTAGTAACCTCGAATTATATCCTGGCGATGTCATCGCCGTGGAATCTTCTCCTGGCCATGATGTAGGCGTTGTTTCACTGACTGGTGAACTCGTGCGCATGCAGATGAAGCGTAAGGAAATTAAGGACAATTACGAGATCAAGAAAATCTATCGCAAGGCGAAAGAGGAGGATATCGAAAAATGGCAAGAAGCCCGCAAAGCGGAGCAGGATACCATGATGCGCGCCCGCACCATTGCTCGTGAGCTCGACCTTCAAATGAAGATCAGTGACGTGGAATACCAAGGCGATCGTAGCAAGGTTACTTTCTACTACACTGCGGATGATCGTGTCGATTTTCGTGAATTGATCAAGCGTTATGCTGAGGCTTTCAAAGTGCGCATCGAAATGCGTCAGATTGGCTATCGCGTAGAAGCTGGTCGCCTCGGTGGTATCGGATCTTGCGGTCGCGAATTGTGCTGCTCTTCTTGGCTTACCGACTTCAGAGCGGTATCTACAAGTGCTGCACGTTACCAGCAACTATCACTCAACCCTTCTAAATTAGCCGGCCAGTGCGGAAAATTGAAGTGTTGCTTGAATTATGAATTGGATCAATACGCTGAGGCTCTAAAAGATTTGCCAAGCACGAATGTGAAACTGAAATTGCCGAAAGGAATTGCTGTTCACTTCAAAACGGATATTTTCAAAAAGACACTTTACTATATCTACGATGGTCAACCAGGCGAACCACCATTTCCGCTTTCGTCATCTGCAGTGAAAGAAATCATTGAGATGAATAAGAAGGGAATTGTGATCGAAGATGTGGAGGACTTTATCGAGGAAGCAGAAGAAGTGATGGAAGAAACTGACTTTGCACAAGTGGTGGGTCAGGACAGTCTTACACGTTTCGATCAGAAGCGCCGTGGAAATAAAAACAGAGGCAGAGGTGGTCAGAATCGTGGTCGTGGAAACGCTGGCGGCGCCGGTAATTCAAACGCTCCGCGTCCTCAGGGACAGGGTGCTCCGAAGCCTGCAGGTGAAGGTGCTCCTCAAAATAGACCGCCGCAAAACCGCGATCAGCAGAGCAGACCACAGAATCGTCCACAGAATAAAGAGCAAGGACCTAAGCCACAAGGCCAGCCGCGACCAAAAGGACCACGTCCTCAAGGTGAACAAGGCAGCGCTCCACAAGGTGGCCCGCGTCCAGAAGGTCAGCAACCTTCTCAAGGAAATAGAAACCGCAATAACAATAATCGCAATCGCGGTCCTCGTAAAGATCAACCGAACAATGGTGGGCCTAAACCGGAAGGAGGAGCTGGAGCATGATGAAGACTGTGACATATCTATTGTTGGCATCAGCTCTCTTGAGCCTTGTTTCTTGTGATCAGAACATGGTCTACGAAGAAAACAAAGCGATAGAGGGTGCAGTATGGAAAGCCAATGATGTAAAGTCATTTGAATTCGATATCACAGATACGCTGCAGCTTTATAATTTTTATGTCAATGTCAGAAATGGTGAGGAATACCCTTTCAGTAATTTATATCTGTTTGTTGAAATGGAGTTCCCGAATGGCAAAAAGAGCATCGATACATTGGAGTGTCCGCTAGCCGATCAGCTCGGAAACTGGTATGGAAGCGGCCTCGGTAGTATTTTCGATAATCGTGTATTATTCCGTGAGCGCAAGAAATTCCCGTTATCAGGACATTATAAAGTAGATATCCATCAAGCAATGCGCACCGATGCATTGGAAGGCATATACGATGTAGGGTTTCGTCTTGCCACACCTTAACGGGTTGTTAGCTCAGCTGGTTTAGAGCACTACGTCGACAACGTAGGGGTCACTGGTTCGAATCCAGTACAACCCACTTTCTTATGTATTTTCGCAAAAAATCTTTTAGTGCAGTTTAAAGATATCATAGGACAACATGAATCGAAGATGCGATTGCTTCATTCTTTCAAAGAGGGAAGACTTGCGCATGCGATCATGCTTTTAGGTCCTGAGGGTTCAGGAAACTTGCCACTAGCGTTGGCTTTCGCGCAATACATTCATTGCGCGCAGCGCAATGAAGAAGATAGCTGCGGAGTTTGCCCGTCGTGCAAAAGACACGCATCACTTCAACACCCAGACATTCACTTTTCCTTTCCATTTTTCAATAAGCCAAAAGCAGAAGGTGGCGACAAAACGAATTCGGGGAACTATGCCAGTGAATGGCGCGCAGCTTTATTAGAGACTCCATACATGGGAATTGAACATTGGAGAACCTCGATCACTAAAGAAAATAAGGTGCTTCAATTAAGTGTTGCGGAAGCTGATTTTATTGTAAAAAGACTTTCTTTAAAAAGCCACGATGGTGGATATAAATTCTTGATTCTTTGGCTTCCTGAATATTTAAGTGTTCCGACTGCTAACAAACTTCTAAAGACATTAGAAGAGCCACCAGAGAACACCATTTTCATTTTTGTATCGAGCAATTCAGAGCGTATTCTTTCTACCATTTTGTCACGAGTACAAACACTTGTGATTCCTAAGCTATCTGATGACACAGTGCGTGAAGGCTTATTGCAGCAGGGAGTTGCGGCGCAAGTCGCGGAGGGCATCACACACTATGTGGATGGTAACTGGTGGAGAGCTCAACTGCTAGCACATTCGGAAGATCCTAATATGTTTTTCAGCACACAATTCATCGATTGGATGAGGATGTGTTACACAAAAGATGTGGCGAAAATTGTTTCATGGTCGGATGAAATGCATAAGCTTTCTCGCGAGGATCAAAAAGAATTTTTGATGTATGCTCTGGATCAAGTAAGACAGAATCTCATCCTTAATTATGCAGGTAAATCGCTTGCAAGAATGAATGCTCAAGAGCAGCAGTTTTCGGAAAAATTTTCTGCATTTATCAATGATCGTAATGCGGAGAGTTTGATGGAGTTGATTTCAGACGCTTTCTATGATATCAATGGAAATGCTTACTCTAAGATGGTATTGTCTGATTTGAGTTTCAAAGTACACTATCAACTACGCTCGTAGTCTTGATGTTTTCAATTAGGTTTCGGTAAAAATAACAGGGCAACCCGAAGATTGCCCTGCCTAACCTAACTTTAAACATACACCATCCGCCTGGGGCGAACAATGTAACTTTTCAATATCAAAAATTCCGCTTTTATATAGCGATCTTAGTCTGTTGGAATCAACCCAAAGATGAGTAAAGAAAATCGGATTATCGTTCACTGTTTTTAGGAGATTTGAACGATGCATTGTGGAAACGAAAAACACCTCATCTTTATAGCCCCAAATCCTCATCACAATAGTGGAACACCAAATAAAAGGAATTGTTTTTCAAACAATTAAGTATAAAGATACGCAAGTTATCGCGCGAATCTTTACTCAGGAGTTTGGTTTAAAATCTTTTATGATACGCTCGGGGAAGTCGGCAAAATCGAATGTCGGACCGTTATTGCAGCCATTAAACATCGTTGAGCTCACTGCAAACTTCAAAGAGAATCAAAAAATGATCACTCCAAAGAATTTGCGTTTGGCTGTCAACTATCATTCTATACCCTTCGATCCGGTTAAGACAGCGGTAGCTTTGTTTCTTGATGAGGTTCTTTATAAGACCATAGCTGATGACTATCAGAATGGCGATTTATTCACCTTTCTGGAGTTTTCTTTATTGACCTTTGATCAACTAGAATCCACCCGCAATTTTCACTTGTGGTTTCTAATGGAGTTGACGCGTTATTATGGTTTTTATCCTCAAGAGCAAGACGTAAGTGATGTATATTTTGATTTAATGCAGGGGGAGACCACATCACTTCGTCCTAGTCATAGGCACTATCTCGAAGGTCCTTGGAAGGCGCGTTGGATAGAGCTTTTAGATAAAAAAACAGAGGAGGTCAACGAAATTTTATACTCTGGTTCAGAGCGTAAGTATATGCTCGAACTCCTCATTACATATATTCAATTACATCTCGAAAGTGCTAGGGAAATCAAGAGTCTAGCGATTCTCCGAGAGGTTTTTAGCTAAAAAATTATTCTTCGATCAACTTATAAAGTTCGCCCAAATCAGGTTGTAGAATAATCTCGATGCGTCTATTCTTTGCCTTATCAGCAGCGTTTATAGGATGATATTCACTGCGGCCGGCAGCGCTCAGAACAGTAGGCTTGATATTGCTATTAGCGGTCATGATTTTTACGACTTCTGTAGCTCGGAGTACGCTGAGCTCCCAGTTATCTCGAGGAGCAACAGTTGACGAAAGTTTATCTGTATCGGTGTGACCTTCTACAATGATTTCCATGTCAACTTCGTTTTCAATCGCCTTGGCAAGATCCACCAATGCCTTTTTACCATTCGGATCTACAGTGGTTGATCCAGAAGCGAAAAGCAATTTAGCTTCCATGCTCACATATACTTTCCCGTTCTCTTCTCTTACGGTCAAGCCCTTATCTTTAAAGCCTAACAGAGCCGCTTGTACTTTTTCTCGCAATGCTTCCGAAGCAGCGGATTGAGCTGCGAGTAAGTCTTCTAATTCTTTCAAGCGAGCTTCACGATCTTTCAATGCAGCATTTGCCTTGTTGATGTCAGCTTGCTTTTCATTTAAGTCTGCCTCAAGCGCCTTCAACATATCTTCTTTTTTCTGAAGTACTTCTTGTGTTTTCGATAATTCTCCTGCAAGCTTCTGATTTTCGCCAGTAGCTTGGCTTAGAAGCTCATTGCTCTTTCTTGAGAGAATATCATTGAGTTCATTAATCTTATCATATTGGAGGCGCAATTGTCTGTATTGACGGCCCATGTCGGCAGTGTCAAGTTTCAGTTCTTCAATTTCTTTATTGCGCATCTCTAATTGAGAAGTCAATTCAGTTTGTGAGGCAATCAAAGATTCGTTTTGCTTTTTGAGCTGATCATTCTCCGTTACAAGGCTGTTCTTTCTTGATTCGAGTTCGGTGTATTTGCGATGGCTTACGCATCCGGTTCCTGAAATAAGAAGAGCGGCTCCTAATAGGGCAATCAATGATTTCATAATGCAAATATTTCTACAAAAATGACGAGAGAATCGTGAATGTAAACGGATAGGAGCGTGATGTTTTGCACTTCCATTTGTTAGCGTTACTCGCGCAGATAGTCGAGCGGATTCACGTGCATACCATTGAGCCAAAGTTCGAAATGTAAATGCGGACCATCGCTGTGATCGCCGCTATCTCCAATGAAAGCGATGGACTCTCCCGTCTTCACACGGTCACCTTGTTTTTTCAAAAGCACAGAGTTGTGTTTGTATACCGACACAAGGTTGTTAGCGTGTTGGATTTGAATAATATTCCCATCTTCACTGGTGAAAGACGCCATCATCACGGTTCCATCGAGCACTGCACGAACGGGATCATCTTTAGGGGCAATAAAATCGATACCGAAATGGCCTTCCTTAGGGTTATAGTAGTTAGAAACGGTGCCATTTACAGGACGAAACAGTAAAAACCCGCGTTTTTCCTGCTTTTCATTTTGTTCGATATCCAAGTCGTAACGATCGATGGCGCTGAGCTTCTGGCGCATTTCCTCGTCAACTTCTGTGACTTGGTAATTAAGTTGGACCTCTGAGAACTCTTTCTTACCAGTATCCATTGCATTTGTGAGGTCTCCGCCGCTGAGGATAATCTTCAGATCTCGGATATAACGCTCGTTTTGCTGAGCTACGGTCAACAATGAGTCGGCCTGCAGACGCGCTACACGGGCGTCTTCGCGGTAGGAATAATCTGTGAAATCGGGAATGACGTATGCTTTGAGTGGGGTAAATGCCACCAAGAGATAGATGAGGGTTCCGAAAACGAGCAGTAACCCTCCAAACATGATGATTAAGTTCATGGGCGTCAAGGAATAACTAAACTTTTCTTCAAAAGTCTTTTCATTCAAAACTGTAAGCCTGAAGCGGCTTTTCAGCTTTTTTATCAAACGCTTTCTCTTATTTACAGGCTGTTTTGCCATTCTGTCATCACGGATTCGGTTTTGCAAATAAAGGAAAGTATTGCCAATGCTCAATTATTTTAGCAATTAGCAGCAAAAATCAAATATTTTTGCAACTTAGCCGTTAGTGGGCGGGCCTTGAAAATGGTACCCCTACCAAAATCATATTTTATCCTGTGAGAATAAGCCGTCTTAAAAATTTTATTTTCTGCTGCCTACTGCTGGTTGTAATCTCATGTAGTACCCAAAAGGATGGGTTCACCTACCGCGTTTATCATAACGTTACTGCGCATTACAACGGCTACTTCAACGCTGAAGAAAGTATCAAGGCAGGATTGAAGAAAGTAAACCTTGCTTACAAAGCAGACTACGACAATATTCTTCCTGTATTCGTGAATGGTACGGATGAAATTTCAAAGACGATTTATCCAGAAATGGAACGTGCCATCGAAAAGAGTGAAAAGGTGATCAACCGTCACACTTTGAAAAAAGAGGCAGATAAGAAAAAGAAAAGACCAGTTTTCAATAAGTATATTGATGAAAACTATATGGTCATTGGAAAGTCCTATTTCTACAAAAGAAATTTCCTGAAAGCAGAGCAAGTATTCAAGTATGTTAATGGTAAGTATCAAGACAAGGACACCCAACTTGGAAGTGCAACATGGCTTGCTCGTGCCTTGATTGAGCAAGGCGAATATTCGAGAGCTACACAAGCTCTTAAGCGCGCTGAACCAAAGGCAGATAATGATGAAAAACTCATTTCTGAATATCACATGGCTATGGCCGATGTTTTCCTTCACCAAGAAAATTTGGAGGAAGCGGCGAAGAGCATGGAAACTTCTTTGAAGTACATTAAAAAGAAGAAGAACAAAGCTCGCCCTCATTTCATTCTTGCACAGATTTATCAGGCAATGAACAAAAGTTCTGAAGCCATCACCAACTATGAAGCGGTTTTAAAGTCGCGTCCGATCTACGAGTTGGAGTTTTATGCAAAAATCAATAAAGCACTTTCATTCAGCAGAAGAGGTGGCAATTCAGATGGTATCAAGAAGGAGTTGATGAAGATGCTGAAGGATGAAAAGAATATTTCATATCGCGATCAGATTTATTATGCACTAGGTGATTTGGCGCTTGAGGAGCAAGACCGACCTATGGCGATTTACTATTTTGAGCAATCGAACTTGGTAAACGTTGATAACAAAAAACAAAAAGCGAAGACTTTCTTGAAACTCGCTGACTTGTATTTTGACCAACGAGAGTATGTGAATGCACAGGTAAATTATGACAGTACGCAAATCAACATGGATGAGAAACATCCTCGTTATAGAGAAGTGAAAGCACGTGCAGAAAGTTTAACGGAGTTGGTAGGTTATCTCAATACTATTGAATTGAACGATAGCGTGAGCAAACTTTGCTCAATGAGCGAGGCAGATTTAGAGCGCGCTTTGAGAAAAGCGGTAAAGGATGCTGAAGCACAGGCAGAAGAGCGCAAGCGAAGAGACGAAGAATTAGCTGCAAAGCAACAGGACAATGCAGTAGCTTCTATTAACGGAAGCTTTTGGGCATACAACGAAAACCTTCGTGATAAAGGACTACAAAACTTTACAGACTATTGGGGTGAACGTCCATTGAAAGATAACTGGCGTTTGCAATCTCGCTTGAATGGTTCATTTGGTGCAGAAGACGAGTCTGTCGCAGCAGAGGACACCACCAGCACTCAAGTAGCAGTTCAGGAGGATAAATACAAGGTCCCAACCATTGATGAATTGAGAGCAAGCCTACCATGTGGTGATGAAGCGAAGGTCAAGGATTCGCAACTTTCATTATCCGAGGCATATTATCGTGCCGGTGTGTTGTACAAGGAAAATCTCGATGACTTCGATAATGCAACTGACATCTGGGAGCAACAAATTTTGAACATGGAGGAAAGCGATTTCCATCCGATGACACACTATCAATTGTATCGAACATGGCTCTACAAAGAACAATTGTCTGGATATAAGAGCAATCCATTTTGTACCACTTGTTCTTCGGTTTATTGGGGTAATGAAATTAAGTCACGTTATCCAGACTCTGAATGGGCGCGCCTCATCGATAATCCAGAGTATTTAGATCAAAAAGATGTGAAGGATAAAGAAGAGTTGAAGGCATATGAGTTGGTCTATGAGATGTACACACGCAGAATGTATATCGATGCAATGGGCGAGTGTAATAAAGTGATTGAAAGCCAGCCGGAAAATCACTTGATATGCAAATACAAATTGCTTCGTGCGGTATGTATTGGGTACTCAGATGCGGCTTTGGGAATCAAGGAAAATGTTGTGAAAGAACTCAACGATGTGAAGGCCGACTGCCCTGGCACAGAGGAGGCTGCACGTGCCGATGAAATCCTGAAGGGTATTAATAAAGAAGTTGGATTACCAGTAGTAGAAAATACTCCAGACCCAAAGGATCCAGAGGCACCAAAGGTGAATGTTGGTTCATATAAATTTGATGAATCTGCGGAACATTACTTGGCAGTGTTGCTTCCTGTTCAAGGAACAAACATCACACAGACCAAGACGCAAGTAAGTGATTACAACTTGACAAATTGGGCGTCTAGCGCGTTGAAAGTGACAAATAACTTATTGGATAAGGATCACCATATTGTGTTGGTGAAGCCTTTCCAAGGAATGGCCGCCGCTGCTGATTACAAGTCGGCATTTACGACAGATCAAACAACTTTGAAGGATTTAAATGCTGCAGGATATGATGTGTTTTTGATTTCAAAAGCGAATTACATTACGCTTTTCAAATCGAAAGCAATTGATGATTACCTGCAATTTTTTAAAGACAATTATTAATCATGTTTTCAAAAAACAAGATCATGGCAAGAGCACAAGAAACCGCGCCAGATATGGCGATCAATCGCATCGTTGAAGGTACTTCAATCGAAGGTGAAATCCGTTGCGAATCGAATATCCGTATCGACGGAGTATTCATTGGAAACCTTTCTACAAAGGGCCGTTTGGTAATTGGACCTGCTGGAAAAATTGAAGGCACTATTCAATGCCAAAATGCAGAAGTAGAAGGTGTAGTGAAAGGAAAAATTTCAGTACAACAACTCCTTTCATTAAAAGGAACCGCTAAAGTAGAGGGCGATATTTTCACAGATAAATTGAGCATCGAACCAGGTGCAACATTCACAGGTGCTTGCAATATGGGAGCAAAGGTGAAGGATATTAAGAAGGAAGATGCTCGCTTGGCTGTGGAAGCGGTATAATGAATAATAGTTTTCTTCGATACTCGGGAATGGCTACACAAATGGCTATTACCATCGTATTAGGTGTTTACCTAGGCAGATGGCTCGACGAAAAATCAGGAGGAGACTCAAAAGTTTGGACACTCACATTGTCCATTGTTAGCGTAGTGGCAGCTATGTATTTTGCCATTAAAGATTTGATGAAAAAATGATTTCAAAAGCGTTTGTTTGGTGGCTAATTATTGCTACAATTCTTCTTCTAGGTGGTTTCTACGCTGTGAGTCTTGTGACGCACATTCCAGTGGTCCTCTACATTGCAACAGTCGCTTTTTCTGTAATGACATTTTTACTCTATAAAAATATTCTTCAAGCCAATGAGAAAAGCCCACGACGATTTGTGACGGCTTTCATGGCTTCGATAACAGTCAAGCTTTTAGTGACCGCATCATTTCTAGGAATCTATATTTATTTCAATAAAGAACAGAAGGTTCCCGTAGCACTAGGCATGATGGTGGTGTACGTTGTTAATCTCATTGTGCTTGTCAGAAACTTAACAAGCAAGGTCTCTAGTTAACATATCATCGATTTATGTTAATGATGTTGTAACACATGCGGAGGCGTATCATAAAATTCGGTTTTTCTTAGGGATATATTGACGATAGTTATTTGCACTGCGAGTAAATAACTATTGATGAAAACACTTTTACACACCCTATTTTTTGCAGCATTGCTATCCGCAAACGCGGCACAAGCGCAGTCCAACGCACTGCATCTAAGCCCAATTTCAACAACTAAATTGGAAGGAGGATTCGATGAAGGAGCGGCTGAAATTTCTAGCTATAATGAAGGATCAAAGAGACTCTTTGTCGTAAATGGTTCAACAAGCAAGATTGATGTATTCAACATCGCTAATCCTGTAGCTCCAGTTTTACTTTTCTCGATAGACATTTCCGCTCTTGGCGGTGGTGCCAACAGTGTGGTAACATTTGATAATTATGTGGCTGTTGCTATTGAAGCTTTTATAAAGCAAGACAATGGGTCAGTAGCGATATTCGATATTGATGGTAATTTATTGAACGTTCTTGAAGTGGGCGCGTTGCCTGATATGATTGGTATTTCACATGATCATACCAAATTGGTAACGGCCAACGAAGGAGAGCCAAGTCTTGATTACTCTCTAGATCCAGCAGGTTCCATCTCTATTATAAATATTACAACTGACGTTGCATCATTGACTCAAGACGATGTGGTGAATTTTACTTTTGAAAATTACAATCACATTCGTCAGAGTTTTGAATTGGAAAATGATAACTGGGGATTTGCTCCAGCTCCCATGATGTATGATGAAGCAGGTGTTTCTATTTGGGGGCCTGTATCTTCTTTGGGTGGTCGCGGCGCTATTCATGGTGAAAGCTTTTGGGGAATCCAAAATTTGAATGCTGCAAATGCGGAAGGTGGTTTCCACACGATGACTTTTGATTTTGCTGAATTGACAGGACGTCCAGAAGGAACATTGCGTTTGAGATATTTTACAAATGGACTTGAAGGAGATGATGTTTTTGGAGTAAAAGTTTTAACCCAGGTTGGTCAAGCGTGGGAAGATCTTCCACTTATTGCATTGAATGAAGTAACCAATGGATGGGCGGAATATAAATTGTCTTTGGAAGGCAATGGTGGTTTTGTTGCAATTCAAATTGTGGCGTCGACCAATGATGCAGATGATATTGCAGGTATTGAATGGGCGCACATCGACTTCTTGCACGAGGACGTTCGCATCTTCGGTAATGACAGACTATCTGAAGTCAATCAGGATTTGGAGCCAGAATACGCAGCGTTTTCTGCGGATGATAATCAAGTAGTGGTGACATTGCAAGAGAACAATGCCTTTGCTTTAATCGATCTTTCAACGATGGAGTTGACAGGCATTCAGCCACTAGGCTTCAAAGATCATACGCTTGTAGCGAATGGATTTGATGCAAGTAATACAGATGGAATTATCAATATCACTGCATGGCCTGTGAGAGGAATGTATCAACCAGATGCAATTGCATCGTTTGAATCAAATGGAGAAACATATTACATCACAGCAAACGAAGGTGATGTAAGAGAATATGATACGTATGCAGAGCCGGGGAGAATTTCCTCTCTTACGCTAGACGCAGAAGCTTTTCCCGCAGGGGCAATTTTGAAATCAAACGCGAATCTTGGAAGATTGAACGTTACAAAATCAAAAGGAGATTATGATTTTGATGGTGATTTCGAAGAACTTTTTGCATTCGGAGCTCGCTCTTTTGCTATTTGGAATAGTGCTGGTGAAAAAGTATATGACAGTGGGAATGCACTAGAGCAAATCACTGCATTGCTTGACCCAACGCATTTTAACAGCACTAATAATGATAACACCTCTTTTGATAATAGAAGTGATGATAAAGGTCCAGAACCAGAAGGCATCGCAACTGGTGTTATATATGGTAAAAATTATGCCTTCATAGGTTTGGAAAGAATCGGCGGAGTTATGGTATTTGATATAACAGATCCTAACGCTCCTGTTTTTGTAACGTACCAAAACAATCGTGGATGGGATGCTGGAGAAGAAACGCTAGAATCATTGGATATGGGTCCTGAAGGATTGTTATTCATTCCACGTAGCATCAGTCCAAACGAGCGCGACCTCGTGGTAGTAAGTAATGAAATTAGTGGTACAGTGACCATCTTCCAAGTGGATGTGGATCTTGTAGCGCAAGGTGAAATAGAGTTAGAAACATTTGATTTAACAGGAACCGAATTGATTGGATCTGTTAACGGATTGGATATTCACGAAGCTGGGATTAGCGGAATGTATCACGTGCCTGGCACAACCAATGAATTCTATGTGGTTGGTGACCGTGGTCCGAACGCAGACGCAAATAATCATCCGCTAGCAGTAGGCGAAACAAAAGTGTTTGTTTTCCCAGATTACGCACCGAAGATGCATCGTATGATTGCAAACGATGGGGACTTGACGTTTGTTCAAACAACAGCTGTCAAGAATCCTAGTGGTGAAGAATTGAGCGGTCGCCCGCTTCCTTTGGGCGCTGGCAATAGCGGGGAACTTCCGTTGGATCCTTTCAACAACATTTTAAATACGGATGAATGGGGATTGGATTCGGAAGGAATTGTTCTCGGCAATGACGGCTACTTCTGGGTTTGTGATGAGTACGGTGCAAATATTTTGAAGTTAGATATGAATGGTCAAGTAGTCAATCGCTACACACCATTCCCAACACAAGAAGAAGATGTTCAAATCGACCCAATGGTTGGAATGCGCAGACCTAACAGAGGTTTTGAAGGGATAGCTTGGACACCGAATGGAAAAATTTATGCAATACTTCAATCCCCAGCAAATAATCCAGATGTGACTACAGGTAATAACTCACGTTTGCACCGAATGATGGAGTTGGATCCATTCACAGGTGAATGGAGAACCTTCCTTTACGCACACAAGCCTCAGATTGGTCAGATCAGAGAGCGCGATTGGAAGATCGGAGATTTGGTAGCGATTAACAATAATGAGTTCTTGTTATTGGAGCACGCAGAGCGCAATGGCTGGAATTACAAGAACGTGATTAAGATTTCGCTTGAGGG
Source organism: Flavobacteriales bacterium (assembly GCA_027491215.1). Classification (GTDB taxonomy): domain Bacteria; phylum Bacteroidota; class Bacteroidia; order Flavobacteriales_D; family Sanyastnellaceae; genus JAIXWP01. The sequence goes on from JAIXWP010000072.1 coordinate 20,525, forward strand.
TGCTACAGCTTTAACCCAAGAAGATTACAATGGCTTGACAGCAGAGCAATTGCTTAATGTGGAAACAGCGATTGTCAATGGTATTCAGCCTGTCGAAGGAGAGTTGTTCTTGGATTTATTAGAAGCTGGTTGGGATACCAATCTCGATAAGCCGGAAGGATTGACAATCATCGATAACACTACCATTGCAGTCATCAATGATAATGATTACGGTATTGTTAGTCCGAATGCGGATGGACAAATCGAAAACAATAATAAACCAACTACATTATTCGTATATCATTTGCCAGAGGCAATGAGCTTGAATTATCAAGATCCTTACTGCACGATAGAACCGCTTTCATACGTGCAATGTGATGCCGAAGTAAATACGATCAATGCTCCAGAAGGATATGAGTTGGTTGAGTGGTCGAATGGTGAAGTAGAGCAGAGTATAGATGTAGCGGAGAGCGTGCAATTGAATGTGCGTTTGACCAATGCAGAGCAGTGCGCAGCATACACTACAGCTGATATAACAATCAATCCTCTACCAACAGTTACTCCAATTGAGCCTATGGTGCTTTGTGCTGATGAAGTAGAATTAGTAATTGTTACAGAAGATGTACAAAATACCACTTGGTCAAATGGTGACGTTGGAAATACCATCCTTATCAACGCGACCGAATATTCATTCGGTTTGACACAGTTGGTTGCAACATTTGAAAATGAATTTAGATGTGTAAATACAACGACGACTAGTGTAGAAGTTTTAGACTTTCCGGCATCAACACTTCCTTCTTTTATTGAAGTATGTGATGGAGATGTTGCTATGCTAATTACGGGAAATGAAATGGATGAGCATGTTTGGTCGACAGAAGCAACAACAAGCAGTATTGAGGTAACTCAAGAGGGCGAATATTTTGTGACCATTACAAATGTTGCTGGATGTCAAACTACATCATCAACTTATGTGAATGTGGCGGCGTTGCCGGTAGTGACCTTGGGTCCTGATCAGGAGATCTGTGAGGGTGAAAGCACCGTCTTATTTGTGGGGAATTATGAAGAGATTCTTTGGAGCACAGGTGAGACAGAATCAAGCATCGAAGTCAGCGAACCAGGAACTTATTCGGTAGTAATCCAAGATTCAAAAGGATGTGAGGCTACAGACGAAGTGGTTGTTACTGAGGAAATCTGTGTGGGACTCCAAGAGTTAAAGGGTGAGATTGGATTCACAGTATATCCAAATCCAGTAGTTGAGAGTCTTGAAATCGGCAATCAGAAAGGCGAAACGATGTATATAGAGTTGTTTGATTTGTCAGGAAAATTAATGATGAGAAGTCTTGCAAGCTCGAATCGTACTCAAGTTTTGAATATGACAGGATATTCTGCGGGGATGTATATTCTGAAGATATATGGCCAAGACCGCGTGGTGTCTAGAAAAATAGAGAAAATATAAGAAACCAACCTCTAAACCTTACCTAACACTAACTACAAGCGGCCCTCTTTGCTGGAGGGCCGTTTTTTGCCTGAAATGTTGGCTATTTACAAAGTTTCACTTAATATTTTCTTAACATAGACTCCGTTACTTTGCCGATGCAATTTATCGAAACAAATTCTAATTAATAAATGAAACACAATTACACCAAGACGCGAACGTCGCGTATTTTGATGTTATTTATCGTGCTTTTTGCTTCCCTTGGGTTGCAAAAAGGAGCTATCGCTCAATTCAGCATTGCTGCTGGTGCTACCAATTACGTTCAAAACTTCGACGCTATGACAGTGGCGGGGACTTGGACAAACAATTCTGTACCCTTAACAGGGTGGTATGCAAGAACCACGGCTACTGCTTCAATCACAGCTTTTTCGCTTGGAACAGGAACTACAACTACTCCTGCAGCACTCTATTCTTTTGCATCAACTCCTACTACTGATCGAGCGGTTGGATTTATAACAACCAATGCTTTCACAGGTGCATCAGGAACAGGCGTTAACTATTTGGGTTGGAGACTTGTCAATAATACGGGCTCTCCCATAACAGCCCTAACAGTATCCTATAGAGGAGAACAGTACAGAAATAATGCTAATATTGCGGCGCAACCAATCACAGTATCTTATTTGGTAGGTTCAACAGTTACTGATCTTGTAGCTACTGGATATACAGCTGTTTCAGCGCTTACTTATAATTCCTTGGTCAACACAGCTACTGCTGCTGCTGTCGATGGAAACGTTGCGGGGCTTGCCACTTTAAGCACCACTATTGATTTCTCAGCTTCTCCGATTGCGCCAGGCCAAGAAATCATGATTCGCTTCTCCGATTTGAACGATGCAGGTAACGACCATACTATAGCAATTGATAACGTAACTGTAAATGCAACAACAGGTGTTACACCAGTTGTTACGACTACTCCTAGCACGCTTACAAACTTTGGTAGTGTGAACGTTGGTTCACAATCTACTTCACAAACATTCCAAGCGGAGGGTGTAGACTTAGGTGCTAATATCACTATTACAGCTCCAACGCATTTCTTGGTGAGCTTGGATGATGCGACATTCACGTCTTCTGTTACACTTACACAGTCTGCAGGTGTCGTTGCTGCAACAACCGTTTATGTTCGTTTTGCTCCAACAGCTGCTGGCGCACAGAGTGGCTCTATTGCAGTAACTTCTGGTTCTGCAAGCGATCCTGTATCTGTTTCAGGAACTGGCGTTGCTGTGGCTAGCGCCGCTTCTGATATCATTGCAGATGCGACATTCACAGCGCCAGCAAACATTGCTTACAATCTTTACCAAGAATCAAATCTTACTTCATCTTCATTGGAAGTTGCGCGTTTCATCATTCGTGATGGTGGTGCGGCTGCAGATGCAGATGCTCTATCTACTATTTTAAACAGTGTTTCTTTCACCGCTACTGGAAATGCGATTTTGAATCGTGTAGCGATCTATGATGGTACTACTGAGGTTGCAGAAATTGCTGCTGGTGCTACAGCGTCGTTCACAGGTCTTACATTGACTGCTGCAGATGATGCTACAAAGACATTTTCTATCCGTGTGAGCTTCTTACCAACGGTTACAGATAACGTTCAATTCTCATTCACAGTGGCTTCTGCTTCTGCTACTGTAGCTAATTCTACATTTGCTGCAGCAAATGCAGGTGGTGCTGCCTCAAGCATAGTAGGCGATAACAACAGAATTGAAGTAACTGCAACAGCATTAAACTTTACCACTCAGCCAATCAATGCAGTTGTAAACGCTGCAATGGGTGTTTCAGTAGTAGTTCGTGCGCAAGACGCATTGAATAATACAGATACTGATGCTACTGCAATTTCATTGACATCATCAGGTACTTTGACTGGTTCTCCAGTTATTGTTACTCCTACAAACGGAGTAGCAACATTTGCTGGATTGACACATACAGTGGCAGGAACAGGTTTGACCTTGACTGCTACAATGGGCTCAGTAACGGGAGTTTCAAATACTTTCAATATTGCAGGTTTACCGATTGCAGCTTGGGACTTTTTTGGTCAATCAAGCCCTGCAACTGTGGCTGCTGAAGTGTTCGATACAAACTTGAACAGCGCTGCAGGAGCAAGCAACGTGACTAGAGGTCCTAATGCTGCTTCGTCTGCTGGTTCAAACTCATTCAGAACAGTTGCCTTCCAAAATAACGGAATTGCAACAACAAACACCGATTATTTCCAAGTAACACTTGCTCCTATCAACGGTTACAAGTTAAACTTAAGCACCATTGACGCACGTCTAGTTGGTACTGCAGGTTTTGCAGCAACACCTGGTGTAACCAGTCAATTTGCATATAGCTTGGATGGAACGAACTTTACATTGATAGGTTCTCCTCAAGTAGTTATTGGAACTCCACAAACACTCACACAAATTGATCTGTCAGGTATTTCTGCACTTCAGAATTTGGCACAAGGAACAACTGTTTACTTGCGCTATTATGCATCAGGTCAAACCACAACGGGTGGATGGGGCTTCAACTCTGCTGCTGATAATCAGTATGGTCTTACAATTGGAGGTTCTTTGGTAGTAAATACCGACCCTACCATCATCGCTTCGACTGCTTCTCTTACAGGCTTTATTCAAACAGATGCAAACCCAAGTGCTGAGCAGTCATATACTGTTTCTGCTGACAACCTCTCTGCATCAGTTGTTGCTACTGCTACTACTGGTTATGAAGTATCGCTTACTTCAGGTTCAGGTTTCGGTTCTTCTGTTACCTTGACACAAACAGGTGGCAACCTCAATGGCGAGCCTGTAACGGTTTATGTTCGTCAGAATGGCGCTACATCTGGAACCATTACCCATGCTTCAACTGGAGCGAATAACGTAGTCATCAACCTTTCAGGTTCTTTGATTGCGAATTATTATTCGAAAGCAACTGGTGATCTTAATCTACTTTCAACTTGGGGATTGGCAACTGATGGAACTGGAGCAGCACCTGCTGACTTCGTTACAGGTGGTCAGACCTTCATTGTAACGAACAGAGCGACTGCTACGATTGGTGCAAACTGGACAGTGTCTGGTTCTGGTTCTAAAGTAGTTGTTGGTAACGGTACATTAGCTACTGATTTCATTATCCCATCTGGCTTCACATATACTGGAACAGTAGATGTGGCTAACCTAGGTGAGCTCACTATTGAGAACACGACACTTCCAACATTCGGAACACTTGCTGCGAATAGCACAGTTGAGTATTCGAACATTGCATTGATTGTTCCTAATGCTGTTACTTATGGTAATCTAGTATTAAGTGGAACAGGTACAAAGACTTTTGGTGGTAACAACACAACTGCTACAGGAAATGTTACACTTAATGGTGTGACAATCGATGGTCCTGGCTCTTCACCATTCGCAACATTGCGATTTGGTGGTAATTTGACTTACACTGGAACAGTAACTCCTCCAATTGCTACTAACAGCATTACTCTTCAGTCTACAGGTACTGCGGGTGGTACTCAGACTATCTTCGCAAATGGTAACCAAGTACGTTGGTTCCGTATTCAAACAACAACTGCTAATACAGTTGTTGTAAACGGTTCTTCAGAAGTATTACTTGGTAATAACTCAGGTGGTGGTCTTACTGCTTTGAATCTTTCAGTGATTGATTTAAATACAAACAATTTCACATTGTTTAATTCTGCATCAACGAGCAACGCCTTTGTATTGAATACTACTGGAGCTATTTCAGCTACAGGTGGTACTTGGAATATTGCTCGTACAGGTGATGGTAACTTTGGTACTCTCCGTTTCTCTGCGGGTGCAAACACAGTTTCAAACTTGATATTGAATCACATTGGTGCTACAAATAACCAATTGGTTCTTGGGTCTGACTTAAATGTGTCAGGTGTTTTCACATTGACAGAAGGTCGTTTGGTACTAGGTGCTAATAATTTCACATTGACATCTACAGCGAGCCAAGTATTGGGTACGTTAGTAAATGATGGTGTTGTAACAAACAGCACTGGTGAAATGCGTATTGGATATGCAAGTCCAGTAACCTTCCCATTGGCTGAGCAAACTACAGATGTAGAGTATTCTCCAATTACTGTTACATATACTAGTTCAGCTGCTGCTCCTGGAGCGTACGTTGCTGCACGTGTTACAGATGCGATTCACCCATCGAACGCTTCAACAACTGATTATATCACTCGTTACTGGTCAATTGGTCAAGTTGGATTTACTGGCTATGCTAACACTGTTTCTGCATCTTATCTTGATGCTGATATCGTTGGAACAGAGGCAAACATGCTTACTGCCTACTCTTCAAATGGTTCATTACCATTCCAAGCAGTTGGTACTATCAACGCTGCTGCTAACACAGCTAATAGCACTGTAGCAGTTGGAACAGGAGACTTCACAACAGTAGGTGGTCCAGCTCCAACAGCTTCTGCTGGCGCAGATGACAATACCGTTTGTTCAGGAACTACAGTAAACTTTACTACAACAGCAAGTGGTGCATCAGCATTGACTTACTCTTGGACATCAGTTCCAGCAGGCTTTACATCAAGTGTTGCTAACCCATCCTTTGTAGTAACAGCAAACACAACGTTCACAGTTACAGTAACGGATGTGAATGGTCTTACAGCAAGTTCTTCTGTTGTTGTAACATTAAACACAGAGATTTGCGGTAATGGCATTGATGATGACTGCGATACATTTATCGATGAAGGATGTAATATAAATGCTCCGGCAAACGATAATCGTGCCTCTGCTCCTGTAGTTCTTGGTTCGACATACCCTCTTTGTAGCAATACCACTGGTACATTACTTGACTCAGGTGACAACGGCGAGGCATTGAGTGCTGAGCCAGTTGGCACAGGTGAAGATGTATGGTACCGTTTCGTTGCGCAATCACAAGGTGCACGTATTCAAGTAAACAGCGCACAGTACAACCTTGCGCTTGAACTTCAAAATGCAGCAGGAACTACTTTGTTGTTCTCAGAAAATGAAACAGCGACAGGTCAAGAAGTATTGGTAGCAAGCGGCTTGACAGTGGGAGCTACATACTATGTAGCAGTTAGAAACTTTGGTGTAGTTGATAATGGTGTATTCACTATTTGTATTCAACACTTGAGAGCAAGCGTTCCAAACAACGGAACTACTTTCGCTAACCTTTGTGCATTTATCAAGGCTTCTTGGACAGGTGCACAATTGTATTCTGCAACATTCGTAAACGGTTTGGATTCTTACACAGCTAGCAACACTAGCACACAGATTCCATTTAGCTTATTCAATGGCTTGCAATATGGAACTACTTACTCAGTAACATTCTCTAACACATTCATCCTTCCAGATGCAGGTGGAAACAACGTTACATCGGTAGTAACAAGTGCTCCATTTAACGTCACTATTGCTGCTCACCCAGCAGTTCAATTGCGCGCTGCTGATCGTTGTCCAACTACTCGTGCACGTGGTTCATTCATCTCTACTGATGTAGTAGTATGTGGTGTTACAGAATATGAGTGGGAATTTGTTGAAGTAGATGAAAACGATAACGTTATCGGTATCGAAACTATCCTAGTTGAAAGCAATAGCACATCACGTTATTTGAGAGTATCTCAAATCCCAGGTGTACAAGATGGTGATCGTTACAGAGTTCGTATCCGTCCAGTATTCTCTTATGGTCCTGGTACATTTACTCCAGGTTACCAATTGCTTTGCGTAGCAGGTCAAGCTCCGATCAA
>JAIXWP010000094.1 GCA_027491215.1 Flavobacteriales bacterium
AAAGTATACTTGGTAAACAAATAAAAATGAGCAGACAGCATTACTTAATGCTGAAATTTAGAACCACCTATCGCCTGCTAAAGTCAACAGGAATAGAACATGACTTTACCATGGGATATGCACATAAAACAGGATTTCGTGCAGGCACATGTAGACCGTATATGTGGTTTGATCTGAAGAAAAATGCTACAAGTAATTTGATGATTCATCCATTTCCTGCTATGGATGTGACGCTTAAGAATTATGAAGAGCTGAGCATTGAAGATGCCAAGAAGAAACTAAGCTACTACGCGGAAGTGATTCATAGATATAACGGTGAATTCATTACCCTATGGCATAATGAAACAGTCACTAATCATGAGTCATGGCAAGGCTGGAGAGAAGTCTTTGAACACGGGCTTGACCTTGGAGCAAGGTACTAACCTTCGAATTTTTTCAAGAACAATTCCTTCCCATCGAACACCGCATATGTTTGATGGTGCATCCATTCTCCTAAATTAATATATCGACTGCCCGGCAGCGTATGATCAATCGGAAGATGTCGATGACCAAAAATAAAGTAGTCTTGATGTTGTACCTTCTCAAGGTATTCTTTGCAATAGATGATCAACCACTCCTTATCATCTCCCAAATAAATGCGATCTGTTTCACCAGTAGCACTGCGGCTATAGCCACTTGAACGATTGGCTAGCCAAATTCCAAAATTCGGATGAAGTCTTGCAAACAGCCACTGACAAGCTTTTGATGCAAAAACTTTTTTCAAAAATTTATATCCATAATCACCCGGACCAAGACCGTCGCCATGTCCAATGAGAAACTTCTTTCCACCGAACGTTCGTTCGGTAGGCTCACGATGTAATATCACACCACATTCTTGTGGGAGATAATCGAATATCCACATATCGTGATTTCCGGTGAAGACATGCACAGGTATACCACTGTCCGTAATTTCTGAAATCTTACCGAGCAGGCGTGTAAAGCCACGTGGTACAGCCCTTTTATATTCAAACCAGAAATCAAAAATATCTCCTACCAAAAAAATCTCCTCCGCATCCTTGCGCGCTTCTTCTAACCAGCGCACAATCTTCTTTTCGCGCACAAGGCTCTCCTCAAAAGAAGGAACTCCAAGGTGGAAATCAGAAGCGAAATATATTTTCTTAGAAGAAGAATTCATGTTTACTTCAATAAACTAAATGGGTTCATCATATCCAAGTTCAATTCAAACATAATTGAATCACCAATCTTGATATCTCTTCTATCCAAAGAATTTTGAATGTTGCTGCTGTAAACCAATGGCAAGAAAATTTGGAACACATCGCGCTTGATTGGCAGTGATACACCAGCACTAAAATCATTTTGATCCAAGTTATAAAGAGCAATTCCTCCGAATACGCTAAGAGGCAAATATGGAAGGTCTGCTTCAATTTGAAGCGTAGTTACTTTCAACGCTCTGCCGCCGAAATAATAACCTCCCGGTACATAAACACCACCTCGGTTGGTGATGATTTGATTTTCAAGCAAGCCACTTAGATCAGTTCTTCCAAAATAGAAATTTTCGTAGAAAAGATCTAAAGCACCTGAAGTTCCGCCAATGCTAATAGGCAATGCCCCACTGTCATTGATATCAATACCGTAATACCCCCTTACATAAACGGCCTTTTTCTTTCTCTTCCAATATGTCATCTTCACCTCAGAGCTAGTTTCAAATGCATAGACTGCATCACCTGCGAACAAAGCTGTTCCCACCGGTTCAATCTTCCAGTATCCACCAATAAAATTCTTTGTTAACTCAAAACGCGCTTTCACACCTTGGTAGTCCAAGTCCACTTGTGGAGTAATCAACTCCATACCATCTCTTTTCACTTGTGATCTAATGACTACAAAGCCGTCCAAACGTGTTTTAGTAGCCCAACCGTTTATAGAAGTCTTAGTTTTAGATTTCCATTCTACATAAGGGTTAAATTGAGCGTATCGTGAGAAAAATCCAAACTTCTCATTTACCGCATTAACGATAGCTCTTCTGTCCTCTGTAAAAGTTTTTGCAGAGAATCCAAAACGCGCATTTCTTGCGAGAATTTCGACATTTGCTATACCGTTGAGACTCTTGGTAGATGGCGAGTAGAGCGGTGTAAACGATGCGTTAAATTTACGCAATGGCACAGTACGGTTGTGAAGATTCACGCCGACCATCCAACGATCATAATTATTCCAACCTACTAATGGCGTCCAGAAAACTTTTGTTTTCTCTGGATCATCAATTCCAGATAACAATGAGAAACTGATTGGCTCACGTGTTCTCAAAATTCCGGTAGTTCGAATGTTGTTGTTACCTCTATCAATGTCCAACGAGCCCTTTTCAAAGTTGACCTTGATTTCGTCGCCTGCCTTCGCACCTTCTACAGTAATCGTTCTCCAATCTCCAGCATCAAAACCTTCCATCCATTTTGTTGAGACGAGCTGACCATCGCGAATAATCGAAATAGAATAAGGTGCAGCGATCGACCCAGCATTAAATACTACAATATTTACAGCACCATCTTTTTTCGCAACGCGATCTGTTTTATAGTCGATGACCTTAGTCGTACTAATCACATCTTCGAAAAACCAAGCAAGATTTTTCCCTGATTTTTCTTCAAAAATTCTTCTGATATCTTCTGGTTGTGGGTGCTTAAACTTCCATTCATCAAAGTAAGCATGCATGCACTCTTTGAATTTATCATCACCCAGGTAATTTCTCAAGTAATTGAAAGCAAGACCGGTCTTTTTATACATGATCATACCATAGTTCATCCCCGTGAAATCTTCACTAGGAGTATCAATAGCCTGATCTTTACCTGCGCGAGCAGCGATTTGATACATCACTTCATTTTGGTAGTTCAAAGGCAAATGATCAACGTCTAATAACTGACCAATTTTCTCATCAAACATTCCATCATAAATCTTTGGATCCTTGTATTTATTTTCCAAAGTCAATGTTTCCATGAATGAGTTAATTCCCTCATCCATCCATCCATAACGTCGTTCATTCGAACCCAAAATACCATAGAACCAATTGTGTCCTACTTCGTGTATAATCACCGTTGCCAATTGGAATTCATTTCCTGAAGAACCAATAACTGTAACACCAGGATACTCCATTCCGCCGCCAGCACTGATAGTACCATCAACAGCGATGCATTGATTATAAGGGTATTCACCTACCCATGTAGAGTAGCTGCTAATGGCGTCATTAATAAACTCAACTCCTTTCTCCCATTCCTTTGAATTCATTGGAGTGTACATCGCCCAGGTAGTAACAGTGCGCCCCGTGAATGGAAGCTTCACTTCACCTTTGCGAATAATCCAACGCTTATCAGCAAACCATCCGAAATCGTGAACGTTTTTTGCTTTGTATTGAATTGTCTTTAATGTTGAAGAACTTGCCGGAAATAGATTGCTCAATTTTTCAGGCAATGGAAGTTTTGAAAGTTCATCTAGTCGTGCATTCTCACTCGCTGTCATCAAATCACCTGTTGCTCCTACTGAGTAGTTTTCAGGTAGTGTGATATTCACATCGAATGATCCAAACTCTGAATAGAATTCACCTTGCGTCAAATAAGGAATAGGATTCCAGCCATTCTTATCATATACAGCTGGCTTTGGGTACCATTGAGTTATCTGATAGCTTTCTCCAATATGTCCTAATCGGCTGATTGAGCCACTTGGAATCTTCACACGAAAAGGTGTACTCACATTGATCTTTTTTCCTGGTAAAAGTGGCGTTGCTAATGCAATCACAGCAATGTCTTCATAGCCTTGATAAAAAGAAAATGTCACAGGTGTGTTGTCAACTTTGAATTGCAATGAATCGATTCCACCCTTGTCTTTTTGTGAAGCATAATACAAGAAGAAATTTCCGTCACGAGCCAATTGCTTTGCTAATGAGGACTTCGCATTCTTATATGCATTTGGCCAAAGGTGAATATATATTTCCCTTAGTGTATCCGGAGAGTTATTGATGTATTCAAACGATTCGTCGCCCATTAAGTAATGGTTGACATCATCCAGTTTTACATTGATCTTATAGTTGACCTCTTGTTGAAAATACGCGTCTTGGGCTAAAGCATTAAGAGAGGCGATCAGAATGAAAATACTAAGATATTTCTTCATGTTGTTGCATGTGATTTGACGGTGCAAGATAAAAAGAAACCGCACCACTCTTGCGAATGATGCGGTCCTTTTCAACTGTTACTAAAATGGTCGGCTAGCGACCAAAGATCTGTTTCAAATTAGCTTCGAGTAACTCTCCGCGAATATTATTTCCATAAGCAATCACCTTTCCATCCTTCCCAACTAGCACAGGGAATGGAATGCTATGTACACCATAGTCAGCTGCTGCTTTACTATTCCAAAATTGTAGATCACTAACGTGGTTTTTCCAAATTAACCCGTCCTTCTTTATTGCTTCTTTCCATGGTTCTGCTGTTTTATCTAAACTTACAGAAAACACTTCGAAACCATCCTTTTTATATTTCTCATATACAGCAACCACATTTGGGTTTTCACGACGACATGGACCACACCAAGAAGCCCAGAAATCAACGAGTACCACTTTGCCTTTTAAGTCAGAAAGTTTCATCACCTTTCCATCTGGATTCGGCATTGAAATTTCTGGTGCTGGCTGTCCAACACTAATCTTAGATCCAGGAGGTGCCTCCTGCTCTGCAGGTTGTTGACCTTGCAATGCAATTCTATCTACTTGTTGCTTTAATAATTTGTAGTGCATACTGTGCCCCATGCTCGCAGAAATATCTGTCAACACTTTTCTGAAAGTGTTTGACTCCGCGCGTGGGTCGAGCATCTGAACAACGGCGAGTGCAGCTGGGGTTGAGCTATTTGACTCTAGCCATTTTTTAACAAGATCACTTCTCTCTTTGCGTGCAGCAACGATGTCTGAACGCAGTTGAGCTTGTCTCTCTGGAGAAGTTTCTGTTTGAAGGGCAATCGAAGAAGCCTCTTCTTTATCGAACATTGGTGTGCACGATGCTTCGAACTCTCTTAGTAAAGTAGTGTTTTCTGAACCTTCTACTTTCGCCATCAAATTCAAACTTCCAGCCTCACCATCAATAGAGATTTGCTCAGTACTGTCGGTTACAAGAATGATAAAGTCTTTGTTAGTTAATACCAATCTATAGAAATCTAGTTCCATCGCTTGAGTAGGAACAAGATTAAAAGAGCCATCGCTCCCTACAACTGTGGAGTCAGAAACACCCCAGCGGTTGTTGACCAAACGTTCGAGATAGACCGTTTGTCCCTCCGCGCCTTTAATCTTACCCTTAATTACAGAGGCTTGATTAGAGCTACAGGCCATGGAGAATAGCCCCACTAGAATTGATAGTACTAACTTGTTATTCATCTTATAAATTAATCTTGAAGAAGTTCTTGAATAATGGTCGTGGCTGTTTTTGGATTTGCCTTTCCTTGTGATTTTTTCATGAGTTCACCCATGAATAATCCCAGCATTCCCTTATTTCCTTTTTTATAATTTTCAACTTTATCAGGGTATGCCGCTAATATTTCTTTTGCTAATGTTTTGATAAAATCATCATCAGCATCCTGAATCAGGTTTAAATCTTCAGCAACTTGTTGTGCTTGTTTCGAAGCATCGCTCGCCAATACAGGAAGAATCTTCTCTGCTGCGGTTGAAGTACTAACCTTACCGCTATCCACAAGATGAATGATTCCCGCAATTTGATCTGGCGTAGCCTTGAAGTCTTCAATCTCAATGGCATTTTCATTTAGATATGCCTTAATAGGACCAATCAGCCAATTGCATGCTGCCTTGTAGTTTGAAGTCTTTTGGATAAGAGCTTCATACCACATTGCGATTTCTTTTTCATTGGTCAACACCATAGCATCGTATTCCGATAAGCCAAACTCTTTCGTGTACTTTGCAAAAAGTTGCTGCGGCAACGCCGGCATGGTAGCCTTGATATCGTCGATCTGCTTTTGCGAAATCGTTAAAGGCTGCAAGTCTGGTTCTGGAAAATAACGATAATCATGCGCCAATTCTTTGCTTCGTAAACTAAACGTAGAACCGTTGGCCGCATCGAAGCTTCTTGTTTCTTGATGAATCACACCACCGGCTTCGATGATATCGATTTGTCTTTTCATTTCAAACTCAATCGCACGCTGAACGTTTCGAATCGAGTTCATGTTTTTTACTTCACAACGAGTTCCATATTCCTTTGCACCTTTTATTCTCACACTCACGTTGGCATCGCAACGCATAGAACCTTCCTCCATGTTGCCATCGCAAATCCCGAGATAGCGAATCAACTTTCTCAACTCAGTGAGGTAGTTATATGCTTCTTTAGAGGAGCGAATATCTGGTTCAGATACTACCTCAATCAATGGAACACCGGCGCGATTCAAGTCGATCAATGTGTCAAAAGGATCTTGGTCGTGCATACTTTTTCCCGCATCTTCTTCCAAGTGAGCTCGCGTAATTTTTACACGAAGATCTTTTCCCTCTTCATCTTTAATATCAATAAATCCTCCAGTACAAATTGGTGTTTTGTCTTGTGTGATTTGATAGCCCTTTGGTAAATCGGCGTAGAAATAATTCTTACGAGCGAAGTACATGTGGCGGCTAATATCCATATCGCAAGCAAGCGCCAAGCGTATTGCATAATCGATGGATTGTTTGTTCACGCGAGGAAGTGTTCCTGGGTGACCAAGAGAAATAGGATTCACATTCGTATTGGGAAGTGATCCGTACAGATTTGCATCAGAGCTATACGCCTTGCTCTTGGTCATCAATTGCATGTGGACTTCAAGTCCAACCACCAACTCGTATTTATCGTAAACAGATTCCACAAATAGTATTGTTATTACTTCACGTTAGCCATTGACGTTTTTAACCAAGTCATCCAATCTTTTCCATCTGCATCTTCCACTTCGATTTCGATGGGGATAAAATAGATGGGCAAATTCTTCAACTCGTTGTGTTCTCTCAATCTCGCAGCATCTTTCTCGGTGGTGAGGATCACTTTCAATGGGCCGGTAAAGGTATCAAATTCCTTCTTAAGCAAGGCTATGTCCTGGGTGTTAAAAAGGTAGTGATCGGGGTAACTTTTGAATTTTTTAAGAGAAAATTGATCTCTTAAGTGATTTTCAAAGGCCTGTGGGTGAGCAATTGCTGCCATACCCAACGAAATATCTGGTTTGGATTCCAATAAAGAACCATCAAAAACATGCACTGGTCGGCCATATGATATCCTAGAAAAGTAGACAGGAATAATCTTAGCTCCTACTGCTTTGGATTTCCAAGCCTCCTTTTCTGCGGAAGTTAAAACCTCGGGCGACTTTGTTGCGATAATTGTATGGGCTCGTTTCCACTCACCGATATGATCACGAAGAAAGCCAGTTGGCAGGGTCCAATCTTTGAAAAAAGGCTTGTTAAATTCGGAGAGAAGAATATAGATATCGCCCTTCAATCCTCGATGCTGGAAGGCATCATCCAAGACAACCCATTCTATTTCAGGATTATGTTTTTTAATCTCCGCAATGCCTTTTACGCGATTCTCGCATACGGCGACAGGAATTTGAGGAAGTCTTTTTTTGATCAATAGGGGCTCATCTCCAACTTGGGAAGCTACCGCCTCCGTTTCTACCCATTTGAATCCTCGGGACACCCTTCCATAACCTCTTGAAAGAAGAGCTACTTTTACCCCTTGCGAATTCAGATTATTCAAAATGGCTAAGGTATGAGGTGTCTTTCCTGTGCCTCCCAATGATAAGTTTCCAACAACGATGGTGCGTAGATCACCACGACTACTCTTAAGCAATCCCGCATCATACAAGCGATTGCGCGTCCAGAGCACTGCTCCGTACAGCAAAGAAATTGGCAACAAGATTAGGCGAAAGAGGTTCATTCTATTACTTTAGACCACGGCAAAGAAAAACAGTAAAGTATGAAAATCCGCGAACTACTTTCATTTCTCGAAATGAAAGCACCAGGAGCGCTGCAGGAAAGCTATGATAACAGCGGACTTTTGGTCGGAAATCCAGACGCTGAAGCTACATCAATGTTGATTAGTTTGGATTGTACCGAGGCAGTCATTGAAGATGCTATTGCAAAAGGCTGCAATGTTATTCTATCTCACCACCCCATTGTATTCAGTGGTTTAAAGCGATTTACTGGAAAAAATTATATTGAGCGAGTGGTAATGAAGGCCATCAAACATGATATCAACTTGATTTCCTATCATACCAATTTGGATAATGTCAAGCACGGAGTGAATGCGCGATTGGCGGCACATCTCGGACTTTCAAAGCTCTCCATCCTTGATCCGAAGAAAGATGTTTTGAAAATCATCGTGGTCTATGTGCCTCAAGAACAAGCTAACCACGTTCGTCAAGCCTTGTGGGAAAACGGCGCAGGAAGCATTGGAAATTATGACCAGTGTAGTTTCAACTCCGGAGGCTTGGGCACCTTCCGAGGGAACGATCAAACACAGCCATTTGTAGGAGAACAGGGCGAACTCCACACCGAATCAGAAGTAAAAATCGAAGTCATCTGTCCATCTTGGAATGTGAACAGAGCGGTTCAAGCAGCCAAGCAAGCGCATCCCTATGAGGAAATGGCCTATGGCGTTTATCCTCTAAATAATACCTGGTCCGAAGTAGGTTCAGGAATGATTGGAGAGCTTGACACACCTATACCTGTTTTAGAGTATCTTCACAAGGTGAAAAATGAAATGAAAGCAGGTAGTGTCAGATACACGCAACCTCACGTGAACACGATTCGAAAAGTCGCTATTTGCGGGGGAAGTGGGAGTTTTTTATTAGATAAAGCAATAGCAGCCGGTGCAGATCTCTTTATCACGAGTGATTATAAATACCATCAATTTTTTGATGCTGATCAACGCATCATTATTGCCGATATCGGGCATTTTGAAACAGAACAATACACAATTGACCTCCTAAGTGATTGGTTCGCAGAAAAATTTCCTACTTTCGCAACCCACAAAACCGGGGTGGTGACCAATCCCATTAACTATCTCTGAAACTATGGCGAAGAAACCAGTTAAAACTGTGAAAGGCAAAGCAGTTGGCAAGGCTACTAAAGCTGCCAAACCAAAATCTGCTGCCCCAGCCAAAAAGGCAAAGCCCGCAGCAAAAGCAGCAGCAAAGAAGCCTGTAAAACCAGTGAAGAGCGCAAAGCCTGCAAAGGCAGTGAAGAAAGCAGTAGCACCAGCTAAGAAGACCGTTAAAAAAGCGGTTGTAAAGCCTGTTGCAAAAAAACCAATAGCAAAAAAGACCGCGACGAAAGCTCCAACGAAGAAGGTAGTTGCTAAAAAAGTTGCTGCGAAAGCAGTAGCTAAAAAAACAGTAGCAAAACCAGTGGTAAAGAAAGCAATCGTTAAAAAAGCGGCACCAGCTAAAAAGGTGGCAACAAAAAAAATAGCTCCTAAAAAAGTAGTGGTGAAAGCCGCGCCTAAAAAAGTAGTTACCAAAAAAGTAGTTGCTAAACCAGCACCAAAAAAAGTAGTTGCTAAGCCAGCTGCAAAGAAGCCTGCACCAAAGGTGGTTGTTAAACCAGCACCAAAAGTGGCAGCTCCTAAAACTGTGGCGAAGACTTCAACCAAAGAAGTAGCTAAACCAGCAGCTAAGAAAATTGAAACTCCTAAGGTGGCTGTTGCGAAACCAACAGCAAAGCCAGCAGAGAAAAAAATAGAAGCTCCGAAAAAAGAGACTCCGCCAAAAGCGGAAACTCCTGCGCCAAAGGCTCCAAAGCCAGCGTCTAAGCCTGCAAGCACTCCTGTTAAAAAAGCAGAAGTAAAAAAAGAAGAGCCTTCGAGATTTGCTGTTCGTGATGTGAAGAGTATTGAACCACAAGCTCCAAAACCTGTGGCCAACCCAGTATTCAGCCCTCCCGGACCAGATGGAAAGCCAGGGATCAAGTTTGCACCGATTGCAAAAATTGAAAGACCTACTGAAAAAGAGAAACCAATAAATAAGGAAGCAATAGAAGATATGGCAAGTAGTAAAACTTCACCACGTCTCGCCTTCATGGAAGGAGATGACGTTAAGAAAGGAGTGAGCGTAGAAAACAAATTACGCGCACTTTATGACATTCAGTTAATCGATTCAAGAATTGACAAAATCCGCGCAATGCGTGGAGAACTTCCATTGGAAGTAGAAGACTTGGAAGATGAAGTAGCAGGATTAGAAACCCGCATCGCTAACCTCAATGGTGATGTTACAGGGCTTGATAACGAGATCTCAGCAAAGAAGCAAGGAATTAAAGATGCAGAGGCACTTATCAAGAAGTACAAGGAGCAATTGGATAAGGTGAAGAACAACCGTGAATTTGAATCTTTGAATAAAGAAATCGAATTCCAGGAATTGGAAATTCAGCTTTTCGAAAAGAAGATTCGTGAGTTCAAGGCACAGTTGACTGCTAAAACAGATTTGCTTGCAAGTGCAGAAGCAAAAATGAGCGAGCGTCGCAATGACTTGAAAGTGAAGAAGACTGAATTGGATGAGATCATCGCTGAGACGCAGAAAGAAGAAGATATCTTGAGAGCGAAGAGCGAAGAAGCAAAGAAGTTGATCGATCAGCGTTTGATCGATGCTTATGAGCGCATCAGAGGCGGTTCACCAAACGGTTTGGCAGTAGTGCCGATCGAGCGTGAAGCATCTGCTGGTTCATTCATTCAGATCCCACCACAAAAGCAAATGGACGTAGCTGCTCGCAAGAAAGTTATTGTTGATGAGCACAGCGGCCGTATCCTCGTAGATGCAGAACTCGCTTTAGAAGAGCAAGCACGCATCGACGAAATCTTGAAAACAGAACTCGGTAAATAAAACAACCGACACCAATAATTAAAAGCCACTCCTTCGAGTGGCTTTTTTTTATTAAAAATTTACTTATAATTGTAGCATTAAACTCTTGATTAAAATCTCGCCAAAAATCGCTTGAGGTAACGTAAACACGAAACCTTTATGCTATGAATATTGGAGAAAAAATTAAAGCTAGAATTAAATCAGAAAAAATTTCAGTAGTTGAATTTGCTCAGCATTTAGAAATAAGTAAAGCATCTGCACATCGGCTATTAAATAGATCGAGTATAGACACAGACGTACTTTTCAAAATATGCTTCGTGCTTAAATATGATTTCTTTCAAGATTTCTCAGCACGAATTGATGATCGTGAATGGAAGAGCAATCAATATTTGAAAATGAAATTTAAATCGATGCAATAGTCAGAAGATCCTTTCGATCTGTTTCATTATCTTGTGCATTGCAAACACCACTTTGCAATTTCACACATGATATTGGACAAAGGCAAAACATTCTTCTGCACCCTTCTCCTTGCTTTAGCTTCGAGCGCTGGATTACGCGCCCAGTCCAATTTTGCAGCTACTATTATTGATGAAAGCAATCGTGAGGCGCTTCCTTATGTGGTGGTGAGCGATCTGCGCACCAAGTACACGACTTACAGCGACGCGCTCGGCATGGTGAGTATCCCCAACGTGCAGGCGGGAGATAGCATCATGTTCTTCTCTATAGGCTACCAAAAGAAATACATTGTATTCCAACCACAAACGCGCTATAGTGAAATCGCAATGACTCCTGTGGCGTATGATTTAAAAGAATTGGTGATTCGTGCGAATGATACTTTCCTATACGACCTCATTGAAAAAGCCCAGCGCAATGCTCCAAAAGAAACCACTGCTGCCAAAACCTATTTTCAGCTCGAAACAAAAGTGAATGAGCAACAAGTAGAACTCGTAGAGTGTTACTACAATGGGACTTTCGAAGGAAATGACGTTGATAAGCTAGATCTGAAAAATGGTCGTATCGCTCTCCTCCCATTTGATGAGCGAATGTACACATCCACCGAAGGATCGAAGTCTATTTATCTGCATAAATTATTTTCTAAAAACAGCTACTTCCCTGATTCTCCGCTAGAGTTGAGAGGGAAGAAACTCAAGCAACGATACCGATTGGAATATGCTGGAGAATATTTGAATGAGGCAAAAGAGAAAGTTTGTGTCATTGATTTTTTTCCTAAAAAAAATCAGGATCAAAGCTTTGAAGGTAAGATATGGATGCTGGAAAAAACAGGAGCATTAGTCAGGGTTGAATTCCGTGCAATGAATACAAAGACCTTCCCTTTCGCGCCCATTGGAGCTGCAGATTCATTGTATGATGTGAATTTATTTATCACGAAAAATTTTGATCAAGACCAAGGCAAGACTCGATTGAGATCGATTGATTTTTCATATCACCTTGAATATCTCACCAACCTTGGAGATCGAAAGCAATTGGAAACATCTGCTCTCCTAGTTCCCTATGACTATCAACATCTCTTTACGCTTCCTCAGTTTAGCTTTAGTACAGGCACTTATGAAGACTATGTGAAGATTCAAGCGGTACCTTACAATGAAATTTTTTGGAACAACAATCAGGAGTTTGTGATTGAGGCCACCCGTCAGCGTGTAGCTTCATTTATAGAGAATCCAGCAGTGCTTACCAATCAAACAGGATTTCGTACCGAGCTATATCGATCGAAAGACTTGTTGGAGCGAGGTTATGTGTTTTGGAATGACACTACCGACATTCGATTTAAAACAATCAGCATTGATACTGCAAAATATGCCCGTTATCAGCTGCTTCCTCCTGTCGAGCGTTATCACATCGAAGTGCAATTGTATATGGATGTGAATATCATAAACGGTCAATTAGAGACCCTTACAGCCACTATTTACGACCCATTCCAATCTTACTACTATTTCCCCATCACAGAAGAAGCAAATGCTTTTATCAACCTCTATTTTGATTTAGTAGAAATGCATCGTCGAAGATTGGAGACCTTGATTGCGATTTCAAAAACAGAAACAGAATTATTGCAGTATCACTCCGAAGTTAAAAGGGAGCTCAGCATTGCTTCAACAAAGTTTTTCAGAGAAGTCGATCGCGGAACCAATCCATCTCAGATGGAAAATTGGAGGAAAAAAATCATCCTCCAATAAGTTGCAACCTCTATTCAAAACACTCTATTGTATCTTCCCCTTCACCCAAGTGCAGAAATCGAAATACTTGAATACAATTTCGTTTTCTGGTTCGCTCTTTAGTACTTCTAATTCTTTGTAGAAAGCTGTGAAGTGCTTTTTACGATCCGCAGCACTTTGATTCTTGATGATCTTTTTGAAATTATCAATGATCACTTTTTCCATTGGGAAATCACGTTCTCTTTTTTGCAGATAACGAGAAGTGGATTTGATGGTGTATTCGAGCAAATCATAATTACCCAATTCATAGTGAATCACCAAATTGAAAAGGCGAGCATAGCTATACAAGTCTTGGCGCAACGTATTTTCATTATCATTCAACACCTTATTCAACCAAGACAATGCTTTGTTGAATTGCCCTGCACCGAAATAAATATATGCGAATTGATAGAAGAAATTCAACTCATGTTCTTTCTGTAATTTCCCTTCAAATGTTGCAAGACCTTTCATAATTTCTTCAGCAGCGTCTACTCCATTTTCAAAATCATCCTTGTGATGATAGAGTTCCAACTCGGCAAGACCTGCGTTCTTGAAAATACTCGCTTGTACATCTCGATAATTGAATCCATCTTCATCTTTGAACGAACGCATCAAAACAATTAATTGACGTGCTTCCTCAAATTCTTGCTTGTGCAACAAACACGTGATCATATTGGCGATGGTGCGTACATAACGCTTGGAAAGATCCGATCGCAAATGATCAGCGTCGTCAAGAATTGCTTTTACTCTTCTAAATTTAACCAACGCTGTATCATAATCTCCATTGGCTAGATTGCAGAATCCTTGTGTATAGTAACAAATCGTTGCAGCACGCTTTGACAGAGCAGTATTCTTTCCCTTGATCAGTTGGTGATTTACAATCTCATCGATGATCGCACGGTTTTCTTCTGTACGCGCATAACCACCGCTGCGGAATACATAATTGATTTTGCTATAGAGCACATGATATTCCGCAAGGTTTCGCAATTGATCGATGACGAGTTTTTCCTCTTCAATCAATCCATCGATATCCATGGTAAACTGTCCGTCCTCAAAGGCTTCTTCAAGCAAAGTTTTTTCCCAATTTATAAGTTCAAAGTGATAATAGAACTTTTCATATTTCACGGCCATTTTCTTTGCACGCGCTAGGAATTTATTGCATTCGTCAAAGAGTGATTTGTTATAGAGTATCTCTATGTTCTTGATTTCTTGCTTGAGAATACTAGAAACACTCGTGTCGCTGTAATAGCTACGCAGCGCTTTTAGAATCAGCTTATAAAGGTGATTTTTTTCGCTAGGTAAATGTTTGATAAACTTCTCTCCCTTGAATGCCTTTTTCACTTGCTCCTCATCATACTCCTCCATTTTATCAATGGTGTCGAAGAGTCTGACATAGTTTTTATCGCCACTTTGAAGCGCACTTTGAAGTTTGAAAAATCGCTTTTCACTCTTTGAAAGAGTTTTGATGAGGTCAAATAGCTCGTTACTAGGTTTCATAGCTCAATAATTACCTTTAGGAATCCAACACGAAATATACAAATAGGATTTCTAATTCCCTACTTTCTACCCAAAAATCTTATTTACCTTGCCATTCTATTTCGAACTCATGAGAATTCAAAATTTCATTCTTGCTGCCATCGGCCTGCTTATTAGCATGACAATTACAGCTCAACGACCGCATACCGGATGTTCACATGCCATGCACGGGGGGGCGCTGCGAATGCTTTGGGATGACCCGGGCAACAGCAGAAGCGACACATTAGACATTGTACACACCGATATCTATTTGGACCTAACCAAGACCAACCAAAATCAGATCTCAGGTGCTTGCACTCATGAAATGGTGGTCCTAATGGATGGGGTAGATTCGTTGCACTTCGACCTTCAAAATCTGACCACAGATAGCGTGAAGCAAGGAAACCTATCGTTGAATTTCCAACACATCGGTACCGATTTATTCATAGCGTTAAGTAATGTTGTCAATACCAATGATGATATTGAAGTGACTATTTACTACCATGGCTCCCCAGCAGTGGACCCTAGTTTTGGTGGCTTTTACACAAATGCAACCTATGCATACAACCTCGGTGTTGGGTTCAATGCTAATCCACACAACTTCGGTCGCGCTTGGTTTCCATGCTTCGACAACTTTGTAGAACGCAGCACTTATACTGTTAGAACCCTTACCAATCAAGGCAAGAAAAGTTATGCTGGTGGAATGAAGACATCAGAGGAAATTGTAGGTCAAGATTCGACGATGACTACTTGGGAATTGGATCGCACCATTCCCTCCTACCTTGCTTCGGTTGCGGCTAGTAACTACACGCATGTGAATTGGACTTTTGAAAGTGTGTCTGGCGAAAACATTCCAATCTATCTCGCATCACTTCCTTCGGATACAACTGATTTTAAATCAAGCTTTGAAAATATCATTCCGTGGATGGAATCTCAAGAGTTTTACTACGGTCCTTATCGTTGGCCTCGCGTAGGATACGTCGCAGTACCTTTCAACGGTGGAGCCATGGAGCACGCCACCAATATTGCTTATCCCTTATTTGCAATTGATGGAAGTCTTGATTACGAGACATTAATGGCACATGAGATTGCACATCATTGGTGGGGCGATTTGATTACTTGTTCAACCGCAGAGGATATGTGGCTCAATGAAGGTTGGGCCTCATTTAGCGAAGCTTTATTTCTAGAAGCCATCTATGGATACGATGAATACATCGACTATGTAAGAGACAATCATAAATCAGTGTTGCTCACTGCACACACCTTAGATGGCGGACGCTATCCCGTGAGCGGCGTGCCTCACGAGTTGGTATATGGTTCACATGTCTACAATAAAGGAGCACTCGTTGCACATTCATTGCGAGGCTATATGGGTGATGAAGCATTCTTTGAAGCAATTCGAAACTTCATGGACAATTATAGTTTTCAGGCAGTGAGTTCAGAAAACCTAAGAGATTTTTTCCAAGAATATACCGAACAAGACCTCACTGCATTCTTTGATAATTGGGTGTTTGCAGAGGGTGATGCAGAATTTAGAGTTCATCATTGGACTCAAAACAACAATGAAATCAACGTCACTGTATCTCAATACCAACATTACAATCCTGAATTATTTCAAAATATTCCACTTCAATTCACAGCTACCGATTGGATAGGAAATCAATATGACACCACATTAGTTGTTACGGATGCCTCTTCAGAAGTGAGTTTTAGCTTGCCTGAAAGTTTCGAAGTAAAATCAATTTTATTGAATAATAATGATCGCTTGAGTCTGGCAATACTTTCTGAAACGAGAGTTGCTAACGCAACAGGGCTTCAAAACTTTGCTTACGCAGAAGCTCAGTTACAAGTGAATAATATGGGTGAAAATGACAGTTTGATATTGCATGTCGAAAATCACTTTGCACCAGCTGATGTTCCGAATGCTATTCCTTTCACAGATTACATACTATCAAATGATCGTTGGTGGTTGATTGATGGAGATTTTGACAATGCAACGATCAATGCCACATTTAGGTATTATGGCAGTCCAACATCGGGTCAGTACTACGACCCCGAATTTTTTCCAATCCTACAAGATCTAGGATTGACAGAAAATGATTTAAAAATATTCTATCGCCCTAATTCGAATAGTGGATGGCAAATTTGGGAGAGCGCGGAAGTTCAAACACAAGGAAGCGCTACTAATTTTTCAGGCAGAATTATAGTACCAAGCATTCAAAAAGGCCAGTATTGCTGGGGTATTCAGAGCAGCACCGTAGGTTTACAACCTTCGACAAATTCATCCATTGAGCCTATAGTATATCGCTCCAACGATATGCGCTTACAAATGAAAAATTCAAAAAATGGCGGAGCATTTCAAGTATTTGATTTGAATGGAAAAGCAATCACTTCCCTCATGAAATTCGAAGGAGATCAATCAATCGACATTCAATCATGGGCTTCGGGAACATATTTGGTGAAATATAGTTCTAAGGATATTCAGAAAACATTCCACATCACTAAGCCATGACACTAGACAGTAATACTTCGAATTTAGGCCGCAGAGAATGGTTGTTCATTGCGCTTGCAGGATTATTCATTACCAATGCTGTGACAGCAGAGTTGATCAGCAACAAGCTTGTCGAAGTGCCGATTACATTCGATCTTTTTGGAAAACAATTCGGTCCCTTTGTAACGATCATTGGTATCCTTCCTTGGCCAGTTGTATTCCTTCTCACCGACTTGATGAATGAATTTTATGGAGCAAAAGCCGTTCGACGATTGTCGTGGATCACAGCGGGCTTGATAGCTTATTGCTTCGTCATTGTGTTGTTGGCACTGCAGATCCCCGCGTTTGAAATTCCGAACTCAGGTTTAGCAACCAATGAGCAATTCAAATCCGTATTTGGTCAAGCGCCTTGGGTGATCGTGGGGAGTATCATTGCGTTTTTAGTTTCACAATTATTGGATGCGACACTGTTTCATTTCATTAAAAATAAAACAGGCAATCGCTTTATTTGGATGCGTTCCACGGGTAGCACCATGGTGAGTCAATTGATCGACAGCTATATCGTACTTTATATCGGATTCGTTCTTCCTGGCAATATGGATTGGTCGACTTACATGGTAGTAGCGCCGACCAATTATATTTTGAAGCTCATCATCGCCATCGCCCTCACCCCGCTCATCTATGTGGGACACGCTGCCGTGCGACGCTATCTTAGATTAGGTGACAAATGACAAGAGACAAATGACAAATGACAAATGACAAGGGACAAGAGACAAGAGACAAATGTCAAGGGACAAGTGACAAATGATCTCGGCTTTGCCGAGAACAAATGACAGATATCGAATGGTTTTGCGTTTGGTGGGGTGAATTGCAGAGCCGCGCTCTGGCGCGGCTTCAATAATTTGGGCGAAACGTGATTCCCCAAAAAAACAGCGATGCGCTGTTTTTTTTTGAGAATTGAAAATCGAGAATTGAGAATTATTCTAGTGTTCCGAATTTCCCAGTGCTGAAGTCTTTGATGGCTTGGTGAATTTCGTCGTAGGTATTCATGAGGAATGGACCGTGTGCGGCTATTGGTTCATCGATACCTTCGCCATTGAGGACGAGGATTACAGCGTCTTCAAGCGCTTCGACAGTGATTGTTTCTCCGTCGTTTTGAAATAATGCAAATTCATCTGTATTCGCTTGCGCATCGGCGTTGAACTTTACTGTTCCTTCTGTTACGAGGAGTCCCGTATTGTAAGAAGCTGGCAAATCGAATTCTAAGCGCTTTCCTTGCTTCAATCTTATCACATACATATTGATGGGAGTAAAAGTGCTTGCGGGTCCTTTGACGCCCTTAAAATCGCCTGCGATGACATCTACTACCCCACCCTCTTCCGGAATGACGTATTTACCCATTTGCTCATTGTTGAGGCCTTGGTATTT
>JAIXWP010000050.1 GCA_027491215.1 Flavobacteriales bacterium
CAAGCGTCTTATGGACATTGGTTGCTACCGTGGTGTTCGTCACCGCGTTGGACTACCAGTTCGTGGTCAATCTACAAAGAACAACTCACGTACCCGTAAAGGTAAGCGTAAGACAGTTGCGAACAAGAAGAAAGCCGTTAAATAATAAATAGCCTCAAGCAAAATAGTCATGGCTAAAGTCGACAAAAAGAAAAAGAAAAATGTGGTTGTTGAAGCGGTGGGTCAAGCTCACGTTCAATCCACATTCAACAACATTATCATTAGTCTCACGAACAATTCTGGTCAAGTGATCTCTTGGTCATCTGCTGGAAAAATGGGATTCCGTGGTTCTAAGAAAAACACTCCTTACGCTGCTCAATTGGCTGCTGAACAAGCTACCAAAGAAGCTTATGACTTAGGTCTACGCAAGGTGAAGGTTTTCGTAAAAGGACCAGGCGCTGGAAGAGAATCAGCTATCCGTACCATCCATGGTACTGGTGTTGAGGTGACTGAAATTGTTGATACAACTCCACTACCTCACAATGGTTGCCGTCCTCCAAAGGCAAGAAGAATCTAATCACGAACAACATCCATTCAAATAGAAAATGGCTAGGTATACAGGTCCAAAAACAAAAATCGCTCGTAAATTCCGTGAGGCAATTTACGGTCCAGATAAAGCTCTCGAAAAGCGTAATTATCCTCCCGGACAACACGGTCCAAATAAGAAGCGTTCGAAGCAATCTGAATACGCTGTACAGCTTTCTGAAAAACAAAAAGCAAAGTACACGTACGGTATTCTTGAGCGTCAATTCTCGAATCTATACAAGAAGGCTTCTGCTCGCCCAGGTGTAACAGGTGAAATCCTTTTACAACTTTGTGAGTCTCGCCTCGATAACACTGTGTTCCGTCTTGGAATCGCTCCATCTCGTATGGGCGCTCGCCAACTCGTTTCGCACAGCCATATCACTGTAAACGGTAACGTGGTAAACATCCCATCTTACCAATTACGCCCAGGTGATCGTATCGCAGTTCGCGAAAAGAGCAAGTCTCTTCCAACTATCACGCTTTCTCTTGCTAACCGCAAGAAATTCGACTGGTTAGATTGGAACGATGGTGATAAGCAAGGTGTATTCATCACTTATCCTGAACGCGTTCAGATCCCAGAAAACATCAAGGAACAACTTATCGTCGAGTTGTACTCTAAGTAATCCATTTAATAATACAACCCACTCAATGGCTATACTCGATTTCGTAAAACCGGACAAGGTCGTGATGCTAGAAAGCAACGACTTCACAGGGTCGTTTGAATTCCGTCCACTTGAACCAGGCTTTGGAATCACTGTTGGTAACGCCCTTAGAAGAATCTTACTTTCTTCTCTAGAAGGTTTTGCCATCACCTCTATCAAAGTAGATGGAGTAGATCATGAATTCAGCACTATCAAAGGTGTGGTTGAAGACGTGACTGAAATCATTCTTAACTTGAAGCAAGTTCGCTTCAAGCGCCAAATCGAAAATACTGACTACGAAAAGGTAGTTATCAATATCACAGGCCAAGAGCAATTCAAGGCTGGTGATATCAGCAACTTCACAACTGCTTTCCAAGTTCTAAACCCAGATTTAGTGGTTTGTAACATGGATCCTAAAGTGAAATTGCGCATCGAATTGGCAATCGGAAAAGGAAGAGGATACCGCCCAGCTGAAGAAAACCGCACTTCTAGCGCTCCAGTTGGAACTATCTTTATCGATAGTATCTTCACACCTATCCGTAACGTGAAGTTCTCAGTTGAAAACTTCCGTGTGGAACAAAAAACGGACTACGAGAAACTGATCCTTGAAATCCAAGGTGATGGTTCTATCACTCCGAAAAACGCCCTTCAAGAAGCTGCTAAAATCCTTATTCATCACTTCATGCTATTCAGTGACGAGCGTATCACGCTTGAAACAGAAGCTAAAAAAGAAGTGGAAGAATTCGATGAAAGCTCTCTTCACATGCGCCAACTCCTTAAGACTAAATTAGTCGATATGGATCTTAGCGTACGTGCATTGAACTGCTTGAAAGCCGCTGATATCGAAACGCTAGGTGACCTTGTTTCTTTCAACAAAAATGATCTTCTCAAATTCCGTAACTTCGGTAAGAAATCTCTTACTGAATTGGAAGAGCTAGTAGAAGGAAAAGGTCTTCAGTTCGGAATGAACGTAGCGAAATATAAACTAGACAGAGATTAATTTTATAACTCTAGTACACCACTGGAGCCTGAAGAAACGTAGAAAATGAGACACGGTAAAACAGTAAACCACTTAGGAAGAAGAGCAGAACATCGTCAAGCTCTCTTATCGAACCTCGCTTGTTCATTGATTGAACATAAGCGTATCAATACGACTGTTGCTAAAGCGAAAGCGCTTCGTAAATACATCGAACCACTTATCACTAAGTCTAAAACAGATAGCACTCACAGCAGACGTCTCGTGTTCAGCTACCTGAAAGACAAATTCGCAGTAACTGAACTCTTCAGAGAAGTTGCTTCTAAAGTGAACGATCGCCCAGGTGGTTACACTCGTATCATCCGTACTGGATTCCGTCAAGGGGATAACGCAGAAATGTGTCTTATCGAATTGGTTGACTTCAATACGATCTACGGTAAAGAAGCTGCTAAATCTGCTGCTAAGAAGCGTACTCGTCGCGGTGGTGCTAAGAAAAAAGAAGATGGAACTGATGTTGTTGAATCTACTGATGTAGCAACTGAAACTCCAGCTGCTGAAGCTAAGCCAAAGGCAAAACGCGCTACTAAAAAGAAATCTGATGAAGAAGGTGCTGCTGAATAAGCCACTAACATCAATCTAATATTTAAAAGCCCTCGGTGTCCCCGAGGGCTTTTTGTTTATGTTTGTCCTCACTAAATCCCAAATTACTTGACTATGAATATCTATGCAATCCTTGTTTCGACACTCGTCCCAATGATCATCGGTGCGATTTACTACAATCCAAAACTCTTCGGAAACGCTTGGATGAAATCCGCAGGACTCACTCAAGATCAACTTAAAGGAAGTAACATGGCCAAGATCCTAACCATGACACTCGTATATAGTTTCCTGGCTTCTTCCATGCTCTCTTTTATGGTGATTCACCAATTACACCTTGGATCAGTTCTAGCAAACGAACCAGGCATCAATGACCCTAACTCTGAAGTAGCCAAATACATGAAGAGCTTCATGGATACATACGGCGACCGATTCAGAACATTCAAGCATGGTGCCTTTCATGGCGGACTCACGACCATCTTTTTTGTTCTTCCAATGATCGCCATCCCAGCAATGTTCGAAAGAAGATCTGCTAAGTATATCCTCATTCACGCAGGTTACTGGTTCATTTCTCTCTGCATCATGGGAGGTATCATTTGCGCTTGGAAATAAAAAGTTTAATTTTTTGTTGAAAATACAAGGCGTCCTATCGGACGCCTTTTTTGTAATTTCGCCCTCCAAATGATACGAGATAAAATACCCGCAGTGCTAGTTCTGGAAGATGGCACTGTTTTCCATGGACAGTCTTGTGGAAACGTTGGAACTACCACCGGTGAAATTGCATTCAACACAGCCATGACTGGCTATCAAGAAGTATTTACCGATCCTTCTTACTATGGCCAAGTATTAATCATGGCCACTGCGCACATCGGAAACTATGGTGTACACGCAGAAGAAATTGAATCCGAAACCTGCAAAGTTGCTGGAATAATTATCAAGAAATTCTCTGATGTCGCGAGTCGTGTCGGAGGAAATGGTACTCTCCAAGATTATCTCGTAAGAGACAAGGTGGTAGGTATCTGCGATATTGACACTAGAGCGCTTGTTAGACACATCAGAAAGGCTGGGGCAATGAATTGCATCATTTCTTCGGATAATGCTAATATCGACGAGCTAAAGAAGCAAGTGAAAGAAATTCCTTCAATGGATGGACTCGAACTTTCTTCGAAAGTAGCAAGCACTGAATCATTCTTCTTCGGAAATCCGGATGCTGCATACAAAGTAGCAGTCCTCGATTTAGGAGTCAAAAAGAATATCCTAAGATGCCTCGAGGAGAGAGGATGCTACCTCAAAGTTTTCCCGCTTAGCAGTACCAAGGAAGAAATCCTTAGTTGGAATCCTGACGGCATCATGTTTAGCAACGGTCCTGGCGATCCAAGTGCAATGCCCTATACCATCGGACTTTTCAAGGAACTCATTGAAACAAATATCCCTTGTTTTGGAATTTGTCTCGGGCACCAAATCATTGGTCTAAGCCAGGGATTGAAAACAGTGAAGATGTTCAACGGACACCGCGGAATCAACCACCCAATTAAAAATTTAATCAGTGGCAAAAGTGAAATCACTAGCCAAAATCACGGTTTTGTGATCTCGCCAGAAAGTGTCGCTGAAAATCCGAATATTGAGGTAACTCACATACATTTGAATGACCAGACAATAGCTGGTATCAGAATAAAAAACAAACCTGTTTTTTCCGTGCAATATCATCCGGAAGCAAGCGCAGGTCCGCATGATTCTCGATATCTTTTCGATCAATTTATCGATAATATCGTAGCGGCTAAATCGGCGAAGAACTGAATCACTTCGCTTTCACATTTAGATTAAAAAAATAGAAAACAAATGTCTTCAATCGCAAAAATTCAAGCCCGTCAGATTCTCGACTCGAGAGGGAATCCAACGGTGGAAGTAGAAGTAATTACCGACCAAGGTATTCTTGGTCGTGCTGCTGTTCCTAGCGGCGCTTCTACTGGTATTCACGAGGCTGTTGAGCTTCGTGATAATGACCAAAGCATTTACCTCGGAAAAGGTGTGACCAAAGCAGTTCAAAATGTCAATTCAATCTTGAATGAAGAATTGAATGGAGCCTCTATTTTCGATCAGCAATTAATCGATCGCGCGATGTGCGCTATTGATGGTACTGATAGCAAAGCGGTGCTTGGTGCAAACGCCATCCTCGGAGTGAGTCTTGCAGTTGCAAGAGCAGCTGCAGATACCATGGGCATGCCATTGTATCGTTATGTGGGTGGAGTTGGTGCTAATACTCTTCCTATTCCATTGATGAACATCATCAACGGTGGTGCTCATGCTGACAATAAAGTGGATGTCCAAGAATTTATGATTCTTCCAGTGGGTGCAGAAACGTTCAGCGAAGCATTGCGCATGGGAGCAGAAGTATTCCATCATCTTAAGACTGTTTTGAAAAAAGCAGGTCATAGTACCAACGTTGGCGACGAAGGCGGATTTGCTCCAAACTTGGCGAGCAATGAAGATGCGTTGAAAGTAGTGATGCAAGCAATTGAAGCAGCGGGCTACCGTCCAGGTGAGGATATCTATATCGGACTCGATTGCGCGAGCACAGAGTTCTATGATGCAGAGAAAAAAATCTACACCTTGGGTAGCACAGGCGATCAATTGACCAGCGCACAGATGGTGAGCTATTGGGCAGATTGGTGCAAGCGATATCCAATCGTATCTATCGAAGACGGTTGTTCAGAAGACGACTGGGATGGATGGAATTTATTGACCAAAGAATTGGGCGGACAAGTCCAGTTGGTGGGCGATGACTTATTCGTAACCAATGTATCTCGATTGGCACAAGGAATAGAGCAGAGCATTGCAAACTCTATCTTGGTAAAAGTAAATCAGATTGGAACTCTTACAGAAACTATCGACGCTGTGAACATGGCGCACAGAGCGGGTTACACCAGCATCATGAGTCACAGAAGTGGAGAGACAGAAGATACAACGATTGCAGATTTGGCCGTGGCTTTGAACACGGGACAAATCAAGACAGGTTCTGCAAGCCGCAGCGACCGGATCGCAAAATACAATCAGTTGCTCCGCATCGAAGAAGAATTAGGCAAAGTGGCATATTACCCTGGAAGAAATTTCCCCTACGCTCGCTAATTCAAGTAGCTTAGAATAAAATTAAAAATCCCCTCCACTTGCGAGGGGATTTTTTTGATGTATTCTTTTTAGGTGTACATTTAAACAAATGATTTGACTTGGTGCTGATTGAAAGAGTGTTTCTTCATGCTTTAAGTCAGGTCAAAATTATTTTTAAAACACTTAAATGGTAGCACAATGAAGCAAACACTTTTTATTTTATCCGCTACAATTATAATTGCGGTGCTCGGCACTAGTGCTTGCAACTTTGAGTCTAAAACCCCACAACAGCAAGATACCAGTCAAACAGCTGATGTTTTTAATCCGATAATCGAAAATATCTTCTACAACCTGCCATTAGAAAAATCACGTTTAGCGCTTCGTGAAGTGATGGTAAATGATAAGAGGTTTGTTCTAACTGACACTACTTTCAATAACTACGAAGCTTCCACATTTTTCAAAGGAATCACTGCAGATAAAGGTGTG
This sequence comes from Flavobacteriales bacterium, assembly GCA_027491215.1. GTDB lineage: Bacteria > Bacteroidota > Bacteroidia > Flavobacteriales_D > Sanyastnellaceae > JAIXWP01. The sequence continues at coordinate 6,370 of JAIXWP010000050.1, forward strand.
ATTAAATCTGACCCCGACTCAATTCAAATTATGTTGATCTATGGCAATGCAGCGTTGACTACTGAAAAGGGAGGACAAGCGGATACAACAAAACATCCAATGATTTTGGAGTGTCAATATTTCTTTTCGAATAAGGACATGGCTGAGATGGAGTACGGAAGAATATTAAATTTGGTCCAACCGATTTTCACTGACACGAGCTCAATAATGGATGACAAATGGGAGACCTCCTACTCGAGAGGTCAACAGAATGGTACACAAAAATGCATTGGAAAAATTTTTGATAGCTTCGATCCTTATTCGAGGTTTGCCGTGTCAAACATATCATATATTCCAGATGATGGTTCCAAGCCTTATTTTGTGCTAGACATAGCGTTCGCTAAAGAGGATAAAAAAAATATTAAATAGAGGACTCTCACCTTTAGCAGGGGAAGAAGCTGTCAGACTTTTTTGGCGCTGCCTAACGGCCCGGGCTATCCGTTCCAAGTCCTCGCTTCGCTTCGCTCCACTGCGGGCTTTCCACTACTATCCCTAGCGCTCCAACTCATTAACTTAATTTATAATGTTCATATTTAATTGAAATGTTACTGTTAAAACAGGCAATCATACCTTGAAACGGGAATTAAACCATTCTTGGTCAGCCTAAAAAATGACTAGTTAAGAGTAAACATTTTAAAAAATAAAAATATGAAAAATAGAATTATTCTAATTGTAGCTATCGCCACAATTCTCAGTAGCTGTGCAGTAATCAGACCTGGCGAAGTTGGTGTTAAACAAAAACTTGGCCGACTATCGGACAAAACAAACGCTAGTGGTGTTGTTCTTTATAATCCTTTTATAAGTAAAATTATAAAGGTTTCTGTTCAAACAAATAATTTAGAATTGTCTTTGAATCTGCCAAGCAAGGAAGGTCTAAGTGTAAACTCGCAAATATCCATTTTGTACAAATTAATTCCAGAGCAAGCTCCTTTTGTAATAAAAAATCTTGGGCTGGAATATGAACCAATCATTTCAAATGTGTTTAGATCTGCTTCCTCTGACATTTGTTCTCAATATTTTGCAAAAGACCTTCATTCAGGAATGAGAGCCGAAATTGAAAAGGCGATTAAAGAAAAAATGATGGAAATACTCGGCAATCAAGGGGTACAAATAGATGCTGTATTAATGAAAAGTATTCAGCTACCTGAAGATTTATCTAATTCAATTGAGCGGAAATTACAAGCAGAACAAGATGTAATGCGTATGGAATTCACATTGAAGCAAGCTAAACTGGAAGCTGAAAAAAAGGTCATTGAAGCACAAGGAACAAGTGATGCACAAAAGATAATTTCGCAGGGGCTAACAGATGAAATAATTAAGATCAGAAGTATCGAGGCTTTTTTAGAGTTGTCAAAATCACCAAACAGTAAAGTAATAATTACTGATGGCAAAACACCTTTTTTAATAAACAACGAGAAATAGAGAAGCTCACAATATCAAGCCTTCAATCGTTTTCACGGGAATCACATTTTACCAAAACCTGGTAAGTGAATAAATTCGTATGTCGAAAAAAAATGGAGCATTATCATCAATGCTCCTTAACTCTCTCTGACTTTTGGCGCTGCCTAACGGCCCGGGCTATCCGTTCCAAGTCCTCGCTGCGCTGCGCTTCACTGCGGGCTTTCCACTTCTATCCCTAGCGCCCAAGCCAAGGACAGCAGCTGTTTCACTATTTCACTGAAGTTTTTTAAATTCCGTTGATCATTGAAACATTTATATTCTAAAGAAAAAACAACACCACAACAAATTCCAGCTACCCTAGAGTAACATGATTTTAATGAATATTTTGACGGTAATTTAGGTCAGGACGTCTTTACACAATTTAACAAGTTATTTGTTAACTTCAAGTATATTTATGTGGACTTTAGGTAATGAAAAAGAAGCCCGAAACCGCTAGCAGAAACCCTATGACGAGACTGCAAACCTTATACATTTCGACAAGAATATAATGGCAAATTTCGACAAAATAACATCAACAAAAGTTCAGAAAGGGACAATTGTTCTTCACAAGGGCGACACTTGTAATTTTGGATATAAGGTAGTTTCTGGTTGTTTAAAAAGTTATGTGATTGACAAATCTGGAAAGGAGCACATAGTACAATTTGCACCAGAAGATTGGTTTATTTCTGACATGGATAGTTTTTTCAATAACAAACCATCTAATATTTTTATTGATGCTATTGAAGATACGGAGTTTTTAAAAATTGGTAAGCCATCATTTGAAGACCTTGCAAAGCATGACAGCAATGCGCTAAAAGAACAGAACGTAAAAATGAGAAAAAGCTTAATTTCCTTAAACAGACGACTTATTGGACTATTAAGTTCAACAGCAGAGGAACGCTACTTTGAGTTTTTGCAGACCTATCCAAACATGGTTCAAAGACTGCCATTGAAATTAATTGCTTCGTATATTGGAATTACGCCGGAATATTTGAGTGAAATCAGACGTAAAATAGAAAAAAAATAGTCAGTAACTCATTTCTTAAACTACCTTAATTTTTACCTGTTCAGTTGGAAACAACTTTGTCCCATATTAAATAATTTAAAAGATAAAAATATGAATCAATTACGTTTCGTAGTTCTATTTGGGGCAACAATGTTCCTTTGTGCATTTACAACTATACAATCTATTGACTGGAAAATCAATGACGGTTATTCGATCAAATTTAAAGCTACAGATGCCGAAGGTGTTTTCAAGACAATGACTGGAGACATTTCATTTAATGAAAATGATTTATCGAGCTCAAAATTTTCTGTTTCAGTTGATGTGTCTTCCATAAACACAGGAAACGGAATGAAAAACAAACACGCAAAAAGTGACAAGTGGCTTGATGCTGCTAAATATCCTTCCATCAGCTTTAATTCTAGTAAGATTTCAAAATCAGCAAACGGTTATCAAGTTGAAGGAACTCTTGAAATGCACGGATTAAAAAAGCAAATAGTAATTCCATTTATTTTTAGCTCTAATACATTCAAAGGAAACTTTAGCGTAAACAGAATGGACTTTGGTGTTGGCACTATGGAAGGAATGTCAAAGAAAGTTTCCAACGAAATAGCATTAGAAATTTCAGTTCCAGTAACTAAAAAATAATACTATGAAAAAGATCTTCATTCACGGAATTGTTGCAGGTGTTCTATCATCAATGGCGAGTTTATTATACTTCAATTTATATCAAACAACACTTGGAACTTCTTTTGACAAAGTAATAAATGCAGGTTCTATTGTTGGCTCATCCATCTTTGGTTGTGTGCTTATGTCAATTGGCTATCTACTTTTATATAAGTTCAACAAAGAAAATATCAAAGGAATACTCAATATTGTAATAACAGTGTTGTCTTTTGCTAGTATCATAGGAGTAATAAGTATCAGCTTACCACTCGAAATTGAAAGTCCCGAACTTTTCACTGGACTTGCAGTGCCAATGCACTTTTTCCCAGCCTTAGCATTTTTTGCAATTGAACCTTTCTTTAGACATCAAAAAGCTATAACAAAGACGGCAGAATAGACCCAGAATTCTATTAAACATTAACCCAAGTTGTGATTGGCCTTGCCGTTCACAACTTGGGTTTTGAATTTTGCTTTCTAGACAGTTTATAATGATAAAGAACTTTTTAAGAATTGCTAGACCAAAATAATATTATAGCATTGAAGAATGAAAAAAGGCCCATCCGTTAACAGCGCTTGAGCAATAGCAGTGCGGAAGGGCTTGATGGAATTTCTGCCCTTTTTTGTAAATTCGTGCTAACAAGAAGCTTTGGTACTATAAAGCTCAGCCATCGCCCATGCGCAAAACGTTAGGTGTAATTATAAGAAGTGTTAACCAACAAAAAAATATGATCAAAAGAATTATTACCATTCTTGCAATAACAATACTTTCAAATATTACACTTGCGCAAGTGAGTAATGTGCCTCAGGACACATTAGTAAAGAATAATATCAATGCACTAAAGAGTTTAAAAAAAGCCGAGCCTGGTGATATCCCGCCAGGAACACCGATATTGCTAGATCCTTCAAGTACTCCGATGTACTATGAAGATTTCACATTGATTCAAGAAAGTGATTTTATGAAAATAATGATCTCTGGTGATTATTTGCCAGAGGCTTATGTTGACAGTAGCAAAGTCGTTAAAGCTTTCGTTTTACGAAAAGCAACAGAGTTTGAGAAGGAGCAAATGAAGCAGATGCAAGGTAAGATGCAGAATATTGATAATGCAAGTCATGAGTTGTTGGGAAAGCAAGCTTACCCATTTTCCGTAACTGATATTTCAGGCAAGGACTACTCTCTTGAAAATTTGAAGGGTAAAATAATCGTAATTAATTTTTGGTTTGTTGAGTGTAAACCATGTTTAATGGAAATACCAGAGCTTAATGGATTGGTCGAAAAATACAAAGGCAAGGAGGTCGTTTTCCTTGGTTTTGCAACTAACGAGAAATCGAAGATTGAAAGCTTTATAAAAACAAAAAAATACGATTACAATTTAGTAGCGGATAGCAGAGAAATTGCAACTCTTTATAATGTGAATGCTTATCCAACCCATCTAATCATAGATTCGAACTCGATAATCTCCTATTATGTGACTGGCTTAGGACCAACTACGGTCAAAGACTTAGATAGACACATAGAATCATTAATCAAATAAGTAGAATCATTAAAGTTTCATTTGGAAAAACACATAGCAAAAAGAATCGGACAGCAAGTAGCATTCAAGTCTGCACTCATTGGAATATTCTTGAAGGCTTCTTACTTTGGACGGTTTACGAGAATAGAAGTTTTGCAAGGGGAAAGAAATATGTATTCGCTAGGAGTGAAGTACGGGCTAACTTGTTTGATATCTAAATCAAAAAGCATTTTACTATTTATCGTGCTAATCGCAGCCACGCAAAATGCAAACGCTCAATACTCCATCGACAAAGAGAAATATGATTTTCGAGATTATGAATTTCGTGAATCGGATAGATATAATCCAGCGATAGCTACTGTAGCCGCTCTAGTGGTTCCAGGTCTCGGACATTTCTATTGCAAAGAGAATCAACGAGGCCTTCGCGTTATTGGCATATTTGGCGGTGGGATGGTGGTTACGATGTCCGGACTGGTAGTAGAAGTATTGACGAATATGGATGGCTCAAGAAAAGGATTTACTGTAGGACAAGGATTGATTGCCACAGGATTGATATCCACAGTAGGAGTGTACGTCTGGTCACCCATCGATGCTGCGCGCGTGGCAAAGGTTAAAAACCTCGCGCTCCGTGATAAACAAGGAACAAGTTTTACAATAGTTCTAGCTCCTCAAAATATCAATCCAACTTCACAAACTATAGGACTGTCACTAAAAGTGAACTTCTAATTTCCAATCTAATAGAGTAGGAGCACTATGAAAACACTTTTGATATTACTTGTAATGATGCCCAAACTAGTTGCTGCTCAATTAAGCATAGATCGTAGTACTTGCGTTCATGTTCAAGCAATCCGCCCCCTGAAAAGAAACGGAAAAGCAGACCACTATCAAAAGCCCGACAGCATAGAAAAGTTCATAGAAAAAAGGAAGAAAAAAACACGCAATTCGAGGTTGTCAAATCTCAAATAAAAAAAATACAGCAATGCGCTGTTTTTTTGGAATCACGTTTCGCTCAAATTATTGAAGCCGCGCTACAGCGCGGCTCTGCGGTTCATCCCACGAAATGCAAAACCATTCGAGATTTGTCATTTGTCCCTTGTCATTTGTCCCTTGTCATTTGTCATTTGTCATTTGTCCCTTGTCATTTGTCCCTTGTATCTCTCCGCTTCTTAACATAGATCAATGAAACGTTGCATTGCTCCTCATTAAATTTGCTTCATGAAAACAAAATCAATTCAACAAATACTTCCACCTCCAGCACCGCACATGGTAGGGGACGGATTTCGAGTGCATAATTTTTTTCCAAGTGGATACAACATGCCTCAAACGAGAATGAGTCCTTTTTTCTTGATGGACTACAATTCTAAAATTGATTTTTCACCACGCGAAAATCCACGAGGAGTTGATGTACATCCACACCGTGGGTTTGAAACGGTAACGATTGCTTTTCACGGAAAAGTAGCTCATCACGACAGCGCTGGTAACAGCGGTGTAATCACTCCAGGCGGCGTGCAATGGATGACAGCGGGATCTGGAGTATTACACAAAGAATATCACGAAAAAGAATACAGCGCTCAAGGCGGACCTTTTCAAATGGTGCAACTATGGGTCAATCTTCCTGCAAAGGATAAAATGACCACACCAAAATACCAAGGCCTCAACAATGAGCAAATGGGTAAATACGTCATTCCGGAAGAGGGTGGGGTAGTAGATGTCATCGCAGGCGATTTTAAGGGCGTCAAAGGACCCGCAAGCACTTTTAC
>JAIXWP010000074.1 GCA_027491215.1 Flavobacteriales bacterium
ATTCAAAAGGGAATAAAATTCAATCCTTCCGATACTTTTTTGGAATTGACACTTCGGAAAAATACATCAACTATCCCATAAGAGTTATGCTATTTGGTGTGGATCATGATGGATCGACGTTATGTGACGCTAAGAATACAATTCTTGAAAGAAATATTCCTCCTCGGTAAGTATTAAAAATATCAATGTAAAATTCGGTTTGATACTAAATCATTCTGAATATTGCATTGATGATTATAGAGTCAATATCTGGTATTATTCACATGGGTTCGGAAGGGTTAGCCTTGCTTTGTACTGGCATAGCTTATTTCCTTTCCAAAAATAAAGCGATTGGATTTATTGGACTCTTTCTTCTCGTTGGCTTCACTGTAGATATGCTGACTCATTTCTTACCAGAACAAACCATTTCGACACGTTTAAACCTCATGTTCTATTGTTTGTTCGAGGCCTATTTTTTTCTATTCTATTTATCAATACCACTGGCCCTCACAAAAAAATTCAAGATCATTGCATCAATAGTAATTGCCGCTTGGTGGATCTACACTTCCTTCTTTATTTTATACAAACCTGCCATCAATCACGGTTATCATCCCTATTTTGACATGCTATATGAAGGAGGTGGAGCGGTGCTTGCTGCCTTATCTCTTTTAAAACTAACACAACGGGACAAAGAAGAAGTGGACCAGTTTTATTTCTGGTCTCTCATTATTCTCTTCTATTACTCATTCTGCATTTTCTACATTCATACGTTCAACGGATTAAAAGCTGTTCAGTCGGTGTGGTATATCTCCAGATACATCGATGCCTTGGCGTTATTGTCTTATTGTGTCCTGGCCGTTTTTACTGTGATTAGAAAAAGACAACAAAGTCAAAACGAGTTTGCCTAATTGCACAAAACCGTCCCAATTCTGCACAAAAACACTCAAATCCGACCGATGGTCGGATTTTGTTTTTACAATAAAACCTCCCACAAGATATTTGCCTCAACACTTGATAACTAATGTCCTGATAAAGGAATTCTTTGCGGTTTGGAAACATATAAGAGTCCCCGTGATTAAAAATTTTGTGCTGAGTGGGTAACGACCCATTCGACACTCAACTAGACTCAATACTTAAAGGACAACTAGGGCGGAGCTTCTGATAACATCAGGGGCTCTTTGCTTTTAGGCCTCAACGATTCACTTTATTTATTTAATAAAAAACATAAATAGGTCAATAAATGTTGTGATTTGCATTGATTTTCGTTGCAGTTTTGCGCGTAGAATCAAAAAAGACGCAGATTATGCCAAAAATTGATATGAAAGTGCCTAGTCCAGGCGAATCCATCAGCGAAGTTCAAATCGCCACATGGTTAGTAAAAGACGGTGATTACGTGACCAATGGTCAGACGATTGCCGAAGTAGATTCGGACAAGGCCACCCTTGAATTACCCGCAGAAGCTTCCGGCACCATCACACTGAAGGCGGCCGCAGGTGACACCGTAGCGGTAGGTCAAGTGGTATGTATCATCGACACAGATGCTGCGGCTCCAGCAGCGACCGCAGCCGCACCAGCAGCGGCGAAAGCTGAACCTAAAAAAGAAGAGAAACCAGCAGCAGCTCCTGCGCCCGCAGCGGCTCCTAGCCCATTCCCTGCTTCTTCAAACGCTGCAGGTCACCCATCACCTTCGGCAGCGAAAATGATGGCGGAAAATAATATCTCAGCTCAACAAGTTTCAGCAACAGGCGTAGGCGGACGCATCACTAAATCAGATGTTGTAGCTGCTATGTCACGCGGATATGATACTGCTTCTGTTCAACAATGGGGCGGTTCACGCGAAGAACGTCGTGAAAAAATGACCATGCTTCGCAAAAAGGTAGCAGAGCGTCTTGTATCAGTGAAAAATACTACGGCAATGTTGACCACCTTCAATGAGGTCAACATGAAGCCAATCATGGATCTACGTGCTAAATACAAAGATGTATTCAAAGAGAAACATCAAGTAGGTCTTGGATTCATGTCCTTCTTCACGAAGGCTGTGTGTGAGGCACTTCATCATTTCCCTGCAGTAAATGCTCGCATTGAAGGAACAGAAATCGTTTATAATGATTTCTGTGATGTGGGAGTAGCAGTAAGCACTCCAAAAGGATTGATGGTTCCAATCATGAGAAACGCTGAAACGTTGTCTTTGGCACAAATTGAAAAAACAATCGGTGATTTAGCGAAAAAGGCTCGCGAAGGAAAGATCACTGTTGACGATATGACGGGAGGAACGTTCACCATTACCAATGGTGGGGTATTCGGATCAATGTTATCTACTCCTATCATCAACCCTCCGCAGAGCGCTATTTTGGGAATGCACAACATCGTTGAGCGCCCAGTAGCAGAAAACGGACAAGTAGTTATTAGACCGATTATGTATGTAGCATTGAGCTATGACCATAGAATTATTGACGGACGTGAAAGTGTAGGCTTCTTGGTTAAGGTAAAAGACATGTTAGAACACCCAGAAAGACTTTTATTCGGCGGAAAAACTGCCGAAGAAATTCTTCTTGGTTTATAATATTTAAAAGTTCTTTAAATAAAGTACTTGTTATCTGCCAGAGGCTTCTAATTTTGCGTCGCTTTAACCAACTAAAGCAAAAAACCGCATGGAAGCAAATCAATCGCACCTTTGGGAATACCTTCCCGTAGTTGTAATGGCCGCAGTGGCACTAGGTTTTGTAATTACCACTTTGGTAGTTACGCACTTATTGGGACCCAACCGTAAAACGAAAGTGAAAAGTGAAGCTTTCGAATGCGGAATTGAATCGCAAGGAAACGCGCGTAGCCCTTTCTCAATTAAGTATTTTCTCGTAGCAATCCTCTTTGTTTTATTCGATGTTGAAGTCATCTTCATGTATCCTTGGGCAGTGAATTTCCGCGAATTGGGCCTATTTGGTCTATTGGAAATGTTCACATTCATGGGATTGATGGTAGTTGGTCTCGTTTACATCATTCGCAAAGGCGCTTTAAAATGGGACGAATAGAACTTCATCAGTAAAATGATGGTTGTTTATATAGTTCAATAAAAGAAAAGAAGCATGGAAAGAAATATTGATATTCACCCAAAACATCAGCCAGATGGCTTCGAAGGACAAGGTTTCTTCGCTACGTCTTTGGATAAGGCTGTAGGTATGGCTCGTGCCAATTCACTTTGGCCACTTCCTTTCGCAACATCTTGTTGTGGAATCGAATTCATGGCTACCATGGCATCGCATTATGATTTGGCGCGATTTGGATCAGAGCGTATGAGCTTTTCTCCTCGTCAGGCAGATCTATTGATGGTGATGGGAACCATATCTAAAAAGATGGCCCCAATTCTTCGCCAGGTTTATGAGCAAATGGCAGAACCTAAATGGGTTCTTTGCATGGGAGCTTGTGCATCTAGCGGCGGAATCTTCGATACATACAGTGTTCTTCAAGGAATCGACCGTGTCATTCCAGTAGACGTTTATATCCCAGGTTGTCCTCCAAGACCAGAACAAGTATTGGACGGTATCTTGAAGATTCAAGAACTCGCTCGCAGCGAAAGCACCCGTCGTCGCGAAAGCCCAGAATACAAAGAAATGCTCGCTTCTTACGGCATCGAATAATAATAAGGAAATCCATGAGCGAACTATTAGAACGCATTCAGAATAAACTCAACAATGACCTCAATGGTGTAGTCGTATCCTCACAATTGGATTACGACTTTCCTGTTTTTATTGTAGAGAAAGCCAATATTCATCATGTCCTTGAGACATTGAAAAATGATGGTTTCAAATACTTGACTACCATGTGCGGAATTCACTTTCCCGACAATGCAGGTGGTGAATTTGCTATGATGTATCAATTGCACAGCCTTGAAAGAAATGAGCGCATTCGCGTAAAATGTTTCATGTCTGAAAAAGACCTGGACATGCCTACTGCGACTGACCTATGGGCAAGTGCCAATTGGATGGAACGCGAAGCATTTGATTTCTACGGATTCAAGTTCAAAGGGCATCCAAACCTAAAGCGAATCCTCAACATGGATGAAATGAATTATCATCCATTGAGAAAAGAGTACCCTTTGGAAGATGCATCTCGCCACGACAAAGAGGATAAATATTTCGGAAGATAAGTTGGAATAAATAGATTAATACATTGGAAAAAGTAACCACACCCACACCGGAATCTAAGGACTACTCGACCCTCAATCTAGGTCCAACCCACCCTGCTACGCACGGTATTTTCCAGAACATCTTGACGATGGATGGAGAAATTATTGTGAAAGCAGAATCCACTATTGGATATATACACCGCGCTTTTGAGAAATTAGCGGAGCGCAGACCATATAATCAAATCACTCCGATTACTGACCGTTTAAATTACTGCTCATCACCTATCAATAATATGGGATGGCACATGACGGTTGAAAAATTAATCGGTGCTGAAATTCCAAAGCGCGCACAGTATATGCGTGTTATCATCATGGAACTAGCGCGTATTGCTGATCACGTGATTTGCAATACAGTTATCGCTGTAGACTCTGGAGCTCTTTCTGGATTCTTATACATGTTCCAATGGAGAGAAAAAATCTATGAAATTTATGAAGCCATTTGCGGCGCTCGTCTCACTACCAACATTGGTCGTGTAGGTGGAATGGAAAGAGATTTTACTCCTGAAATTATTGAGAAAATAAAAGCTTTTGTAAATGATTTTCCAAAAGCATTAGACGAATTTGACAGACTCGTAACGCGTAACAGAATCTTCGTTGACCGCACCGTTGGTGCTGGAGCAATCAGTGGCGAAAGAGCATTGGAGTACAGCTTCAGTGGACCTAACCTTCGTGCAGCTGGTATCGATTATGATGTTCGTGTAATGAACCCATACTCTTCTTATCAAGACTTTGACTTCAACATCCCTGTTGGAACGAGAGGTGATACCTACGACCGTTACATGGTGCGTATGGCTGAGATGAGAGAAAGTTTGAAGATTGTTAAGCAAGCAATAGAAAATCTACCGGCTGGTGATTTCCACGCTGATGTTCCAGAGTTTTATCTTCCTGCAAAAGAAGATGTTTACTCTAAAATGGAAGCATTGATCTATCACTTCAAAATTGTGATGGGTGAAACCGATGTTCCAAAAGGAGAGGTTTATCACGCTGTGGAAGGTGGAAATGGTGAGTTGGGCTACTACCTCATTAGCGACGGTGGACGCACACCATTCCGTTTGCACATGCGCAGACCTTGCTTCATTTTTTACCAAGCATATACAGAAATGATTTCAGGTGGACTTCTTTCAGATGCCATTCTTACTATGAGTAGTATGAATGTGATCGCTGGAGAATTAGACGCTTGATTTTAAAAATATAAACGATGCAAATCGATCAAAAAAGAGAGATCCGTTTCAGTGATGAAACAATGGCTACGGTGCAAAAGATCATAAAGCGCTACCCAGAAGGGCGTCAAAAATCTGCATTGATTCCTGTGTTACACATTGCGCAAGCAGAATTCGATGGCTGGCTAAGCCCAGCTGTTATGGACTATGTAGCGTCGATTATCGGTATCCAATCTATCGAAGTTTACGAAGTAGCTTCGTTCTATTCGATGTTCAACATGAAACCTGTTGGCAAATGCCTCATCGAAGTTTGTCGCACCAGTTCTTGCTGGTTGATGGGTGCAGAAGATGTTGTAAAACACATCGAGAATAAATTAAAAATCAAGGATGGTGAAACATCAGCGGATGGTCAATTCACTTTGAAGACCGTGGAGTGTCTTGGTTCATGCGGCACTGCGCCAATGATGCAGGTGGGCGCTGACTACTATGAGAATCTTACTTTAGAAAAAGTAGATTCACTTCTTGATCAATGGAAAGTAGAAGGTAAACGCAGCAGATATTGCTAATTATGGGAAAGAAATTATTACTCGAACACATTGATGTACCAGGTATTAATACCCTAAGCGTATATCGTTCAAAAGGCGGTTATACCGCATTGGACAAAGCATTAAAGACAATGACACCTGACGCGGTAGTCGAAGAAGTTAAAACTTCTGGTCTACGCGGAAGAGGTGGCGCGGGATTCCCTACAGGAATGAAGTGGAGCTTCCTAGCAAAACCAGAAGGTGTGCCTCGCTACGTCGTTTGCAACGCGGACGAATCAGAGCCAGGTACTTTCAAGGATAGATACTTGATGGAAAAAATTCCTCATCTTCTGATCGAAGGAATGATCGTATCAGGTTTTGCACTAGGCGCAAAGTCTTCATACATCTATATCCGCGGAGAGTACTTCTATGTAGCACGTATTCTAGAACAAGCCATTGCCGAGGCATACGAAGCAGGTCTTCTAGGTAAGAATATTCTCAATTCAGGATTCGACCACGATTGCTATGTACAAGTTGGTGCAGGAGCTTATATCTGTGGAGAAGAAACTGCATTGCTAGAATCACTTGAGGGCAAGCGCGGAAACCCACGTATTAAGCCTCCGTTCCCTGCTGTGGCGGGACTTTATGGCTGTCCTACAGTTGTAAATAACGTTGAAACCATTGCTGCAGTTGTACCAATCGTAAATATGGGCGGCGCTGCATATGCGGGCATTGGTGTTGGAAAAAGTACTGGTACAAAATTGATTTCTGCTTCAGGCCACATCAATAAGCCTGGTGTTTATGAAATCGAACTAGGCGTGCCTGTTGAAGAATTTATTTATAGCGATGAATATTGCGGAGGTATCAAAGGTGATAGAAAACTTAAAGCAGTTGTTGCTGGTGGTTCTTCTGTTCCAATTCTTCCTGCAGACTTAATATTAAAAACTGCCAATGGCGAGCCTCGTTTGATGTCTTACGAAAGCCTTGCGGATGGCGGATTTGCTTCAGGCACCATGTTGGGTTCTGGTGGATTCATCGTAATGGATGAAAGCACTAGCATCGTAAAAAATCTATACACTTTCACTCGTTTCTATCATCACGAAAGCTGCGGACAATGCAGCCCATGTCGTGAAGGAACCGGATGGATGGAGAAGATTCTTCACAAAATCCTTCATGGTCATGGTTCAATTAGCGATGTGGATCTTCTTTGGGACATCCAATCTAAAATTGAAGGAAAAACAATTTGTCCACTTGGAGATGCTGCTGCATGGCCTGTTGCCAGCGCTATTCGTCACTTCCGTGGAGAATTTGAAGAGTTCGTTAGAAATGGTCACTCGATTAAAGATGTGCGCCACTACTATCGTTTGAACGGATTACCAGAACCTGCTTACTCATAATAAAATGGCAAAAGTTACTATCGACGATGTAACCATTGAAGTTCCAGACGGAACTACAATTTTACAAGCAGCAAGAATGATTGGTGGAGATTTAGTACCACCAGCCATGTGCTATTACTCAAAATTGAAAACGAGCGGTGGATATTGCCGCACGTGTATCGTGAAGGTAGAACAGGGCTCTGCTAAAGATCCTCGTCCAATGCCTAAGCCTGTGGCTTCTTGCCGTACCACCGTGATGGATGGTATGGTAGTGAGAAACATTACTTCACCTGAAGTATTGGAAGCTCGCTCTGGAGTAGTAGAATTCCTATTGATCAATCACCCTCTCGATTGTCCTGTTTGTGACCAAGCAGGAGAATGTCACCTTCAGGACCTTGCTTACGAGCACGGTAAAGAAGAAACTCGTTATGAGTTTGAAAGACGTGAGTTCGAACAAATCGATATTGGAGATAAAGTACAGCTTCACATGAACCGCTGTATCCTTTGTTACCGTTGTGTGAAAGTTGCTGATCAGCTTACTGATGGCCGTGTTCATGGTGTATTGAACAGAGGAGATGTTGCAGAAATTTCAACCTACATTCAAAACAGTATCGAGAATGATTTCTCTGGAAACGTAATCGATGTTTGTCCAGTAGGAGCACTAACTGATAAGACATTCCGCTTTAAAAGCCGCGTTTGGTACACTAAGCCAGTAGACGCACACCGTGATTGTCCGCATTGTACTGGAAAAGTTCGTCTTTGGTACAAAGGCGATGATGTACTGCGCGTTACTGCACGTAAAGATAAATATGGTGAAGTTGAAGAATGGATTTGTAACGAATGTCGCTTCGACAAGAAAACTACAAGCGACTGGGTAATTGAAGGTCCTTCTAAGGTAGATCGTCACAGTGTTATTTCTGCAAATCATTATGAAAACCTTCGTGTTTTGAAGGCAACAATCGATAGACAGAAAAAAGCACTTCCTCATGGCGAAAAAGTTAATCTTGGCCAAGGTGCTCTAGACCCAAATAACATTCACGGAAAATAATATTGTCACACTAAGAAATGGATCCTATTCTCTTATATAAAATTATTCTCTGTGTAATAGTGTTCGCAGTATCTCTGGGTATTGCAGCTTACATGACATGGGGTGAACGCAAAATTGCAGCTGTACTTCAAGATCGCGTTGGTCCAGACCGTGCTGGTCCCTTTGGACTTTTTCAGCCACTCGCAGATGGATTGAAAATGTTCATGAAGGAAGAAATGATTCCTGGAGCTTCAAACAAGTTCCTCTTCATTCTTGCTCCTGGATTCTTCATGTTGACTGCTTGTATGACAAGTGTTGTTATTCCTTGGGGTAGCGGACTTGAGATCAACGGCACCGTTTATCCAATGCAAATCACCGACATCAATATCGGCCTACTCTATTTACTTGGAGTGGTTTCTATAGGTGTATACGGTATCATGATCGGTGGTTGGGCGTCTAACAACAAGTACTCGCTGATGGGTGCATTGAGAGCGTCATCACAAATGATATCTTACGAAGTAGCAATGGGACTTGCGCTCATAGCACTTGTAATGTGGACAGGCACACTTAGCCTCGGTGAAATTGCGCGTCAGCAAGATGCAGGTTGGGCAAACGTGGTTTATCAACCACTAGGATTTTTGATCTTCTTGATTTGTGCTTTCGCTGAAACCAACCGTGCACCATTCGACTTACCAGAAAGTGAATCAGAATTGGTGGGTGGATATCACACAGAGTATAGCTCGATGAAATTAGGATTCTTCCTATTCGCAGAGTACATCAACATGTTCATTTCATCTGCAGTTCTCGCTACACTTTACTGGGGCGGTTACAACTTCCCATTCCAACACGAGCTTGGATTGGAAGGCAACACGCTCGCGATTATTCAAACGGTAGTCTTATTTGCAAAAATCCTCATCTTCATATTTATCTTCATGTGGGTTCGTTGGACACTTCCACGTTTCCGTTATGACCAATTGATGAATTTGGGTTGGAAAGTATTGTTGCCATTGGCAATTGCAAATATTTTCTTCACAGGAATTGGAATGTACTTATTTGGTAAACTAGGATAATATGCCACTTACAAATCGATCAGAAGTAGTTCAGCCGAGTGAACTTTCATGGAGTGAAAGACTCTACTTGCCTGCGATATTAAAGGGAATGTTTATCACATTCACCCACTTATTCAAGCGAACACCGACTGTAAAATATCCTGAACAAAAAAGAGATATTGCTCCAGTATATCGTGGACAACACGTTTTAAAAAGAGACGACGCTGGTGCTGAAAGATGCACGGCTTGCGGACTCTGTGCAGTAGCATGTCCTGCAGAAGCCATTACTATGGAGTCGGCGGAAAGAAATAAAGGCGAAGAAAGCCTTTATCGTGAAGAGAAGTATGCGAAGATCTATGAGATCAATATGCTTCGTTGTATATTCTGTGGACTTTGCGAAGAAGCTTGTCCAAAAGAAGCTATCTTCTTGACAGACCGCATCGTTCCTACCACCTTCAACCGTGGAGAATTCATCTATGGAAAAGATAAATTAGTTGAAACCTTAGAAGAAAGAATTGATGTTAGCGATCGTCAACGTCCTGAAGTTTTAAAATTCAAAGAGGACAAAAAACACAAGCATAACAAAACTTTCCTCGATAAAACTACGACAGCCAAAAGAGGTCACTAACCTTTTCCTCACCAAAACACTACAATTATGCTCACCGAATACGCCTTTTGGTTTTTATCATTTCTAGCAGTATTTAGTGCATTGACAATGGTGGTTACAAAAAACCCCGTTTACAGTGTCCTATCACTTATACTCACTTTCTTCGCAATCGCAGGTCATTACTTTTTGATGAACGCTCAATTCCTTGCAGCAGTTCACATCATCGTCTACGCCGGCGCTATCATGGTACTCTTTCTATATGTCATCATGATGCTAAACTTGAACAAGTTTGAAGATGAGAAAAAGTCACTATTCATGAATTCACTCAGCGTTATCGCTGGATGTATTCTTGGATTTGTACTTCTAGCTGTTGTGAAAAGAACAGATGAACTAACTATTGTAGCCAAAGCATCAAGCGCTGAAGTTGGCCTAGTCGAAAACCTTGGAAATGCTCTTTATAAGGATTACTTACTTCCATTCGAAATGGCAAGTGTGCTTTTCCTTGCAGCAATGGTCGGAGCTGTTTATTTATCTAAAAAAGAAATGGTATGATGGAAATATTACCAAACGTAACAATCAACCACTACCTCATGTTGAGCGTAGCGTTGTTTACCATCGGAGCATTTGGAATTCTATTCCGCAGAAATGCAATCATCATGTTCATGTGTGTAGAGCTTATGCTCAATGCCGTGAACCTTACTCTTGTAGCTTTTTCAAAGCTATGGGGTGGAACAGATGCACAAGTTTTCGTATTCTTCATCATGGTAGTTGCCGCTGCAGAAGTCGCTGTTGGCTTAGCAATCCTAATGATGCTTTATAGAAATATGCACACTACCAGCACTGATGTGCTTGATAAACTAAAATGGTAATAGAAATCACATGGAAAAATTAGTCTCACTCATTCCTTTATTTCCACTTGTAGGATTTCTATACATTACCTTCTTTGGAAAAGGACTTTCTAAAAACTTGATTGGTGGTATTGGCTCAGGCGCCATCTTCCTTTCATTTATTGTCTCTATCGCAGTATTCACTACGCAACTTCACGGAGGTAATCCTACCACTGTTAAGGTACTAGACTGGATCACTGCAGGAACATTTGATATCGATATTGCATTCATCGTTGACCCACTAAGCACCATCTATCTTCTATTCATTACTGGTGTTGGTTTCTTGATACATGTCTATTCTATCGGATACATGCACGATGATGAAGGATTCAATCGCTTCATAGCTTACCTCAACTTCTTCGTTTTCTTCATGCTTATCCTTGTGCTAGGAGATAGCTATGTAACGATGTTCGTTGGTTGGGAAGGTGTTGGTCTGTGCTCATTCATGTTGATTGGCTTCTGGTACAAGGACATGAAAAACAATGATGCAGCGAAAAAAGCTTTTATCATCAACCGTATTGGTGACCTTGGTTTAATCATCGGAATGTGTATCATCTTCTTTCAAACAGGAAGTTTGAAGTATGATGAATTGTACATCTCTGGTTCTGAAGCGAGCTCACTGCAGGGATGGCACCTTCACGCTGCCGCTATATTCTTGTTCATCGGAGCGATGGGTAAATCTGCGCAGATTCCACTTCACACATGGTTACCAGATGCGATGGCGGGTCCTACTCCTGTATCAGCCCTGATCCACGCTGCAACGATGGTTACTGCTGGTATCTATATGGTAGCGCGTAGCTCTGATTTATTCAGCGCAAGCGATATCGCATCTGATGTTGTTACCTATGTTGGTATTCTCACTGCAATCCTTGGAGCAACTATAGCGTTAACACAAAACGATATTAAAAAGGTCCTTGCCTACTCTACCGTCAGCCAACTCGGTTTGATGTTCGTTGCATTGGGTCTAGGTGCTTACAGCATTGCTGTATTCCATGTGATCACTCACGCATTCTTCAAAGCGCTTCTATTCTTGGGTTCAGGTTCTGTCATTCATGGAATGGGCGGCGAACAAGACATCCGACGCATGGGTGGATTGAAAAAATATATGCCTACTACGCATATTACTTTCTTAATCGGAACCATTGCTATTGCTGGTATTCCGCCATTGGCTGGTTTCTTCTCTAAAGACCAAATCATTGCTGTTGCTTTCGAAAATAATATTTTGATTTTCGTTCTTGCTTCTCTCGTGAGCGCATTGACAGCTTTCTATATGTTTAGATTATACTATCTCACTTTCCACGGAAAATTCAGAGGCACGCATGATCAAGAACATCATTTGCATGAGTCACCAAAAGTGATGACCATTCCATTGGTTGTGCTTGCTGGCTTAAGCATTGTGGGTGGATTCATTGGATTCCCTCACGCAGTGGGACACAGCGTACATTTCCCTCATTGGTTGGATCATTTCTTAGAAAAAACGGTAGTAATGCCTTTCATGGAAGCAGATGTTGCAACTGAAAGTATCTTGATGATTGTCGCTACTGTTATCGCTCTTGTTAGCACTTACTTCGCTTACAATATGTATAAGAAGAATGAAGAGCTTGCTCTCGAAGATGACGAGATTGAATCGAGCACTCACTTGACATTGGTGAATAAATACTACATCGATGAGCTTTATGATAAAATCATCAGAAAGCCAGTGGATCAGCTTAGCGCTTTCATTGGAAAATTCATCGAACCAAATGTGGTGGATGGCTTAGTGAAACAAGTAAGCGCAATTCCACAAGGAATTGGTGCAGCTACTAAGCTAGTACAAAACGGAAAAATGGTGATGTATATCCTTGCCATGATAATCGGACTTATCGTTCTCCTCATCACATTGATCTAATTACTAAACCGAACTTATAGAAGAATGTTAACCATTGCCCTCATAGCCTTACCAATTTTACTGGCAACAGTGATCTTTATTCTCGGCGGGAAAGCTGCTAAGAATATCGCTCTCGGTGGATCGCTCGTACAATTGGCATTGACCATTTTCGCTGCGATTCAATTGCACCAAGGTCAGACTGCACTTCTAAACTTCAATCAAGTTTGGATGGGTTCTCTCGGAATCAACCTTGCTTTTTCTTTGGATGGAATTAGTATCGTGCTTGCTTTGCTTTCAGCGGTTGTTTCACCCCTCATCATTTATTCAACCTTCAATAAGACATTAAAAAACGCTTCTGTTTTTTATGGTCTTATTCTACTCATGTTGGGAAGTATGATGGGAGCGTTTCTAGCTGCTGATGCATTCATCTTTTACATATTCTACGAAATCGCATTGATTCCAATCTACTTCTTAATCCTCATTTGGGGACAAGGTGAAGATCGTGCTAAAGTGACATTGAAGTTCTTCGTGTACACCATCTTCGGTAGCTTGTTTATGTTGATTTCATTGTTATACGTTTATCAGCACACAACACCTCGCTCGTTTGCATTTGATGCGATGTACCAAGCGGGTCAAGCACTTTCAGTAGTAGAACAAGGATTGGTATTCGCTGGAATTTTTATTGCTTTCGCTGTAAAAATGCCTGTGTTCCCTTTCCATACTTGGCAGCCTTCGACCTACCAAGCTGCACCGACAGCGGGCACTATGCTTTTGGCTGCAATCATGTTAAAGATGGCCACTTACGGTCTTATTCGTCTTGTTCTTCCTATGGTTCCAGATGGGCTCACTGAATATGGTTCATGGGCTATTGGACTATCGGTTATTGGAATTGTCTATGGTTCTTTGATGGCGATTGCACAAAAGAACTTCAAACTACTGATCGCTTATAGTTCAATCGCACACGTTGGTCTAATCAGTGCCGGTATTCTTAGCGGAAACATCCAAGGCGTGCAGGGAGGACTATTCGAAATGCTTTCTCACGGAATTCTTGCTGTGGCAATGTTCTATGTATATGACATGTTTGAATCTCGTCTTGGTCATGACGATATTAATAAAATGGGTGGTGTAAGAGATGGACACGCAACATTCGCGTTCCTTTACTTCGCACTCGTAATGGGATCTGTAGCACTACCATTCACAAGCGGATTCGTTGGCGAATTCTTATTGTTGATTGGATTGTATCAAGCAAATGGTTGGTACGCTCTATTCGGCGGACTTACTGTTGTACTTGGTGCTGTCTACATGTTACGTGCCTTCCAAAAAATGATGTTGGGACCTGCATCTGCTGTTACTACAGCTTTCAGTCCTATGACCAAACAAGACAAAATTATTTTGATAGTATTGGTAGCACTTGTGGCTATCCTTGGAGTGTATCCAGATCCTATCATGAAAATGTCTAACACCGCAGTCGAATCAATCCTCGCAACAATACGCTGATGAAAGAGCTTATCATCACCTCGCTTTTAGGTATATCTATCCTTGCACTTGACATTGTTAAACTTCGCAAGGCTATACTTCCTGTAATCATTCTTGGTTTACTCGGAACAATTACTTCTTGTATTCTCGATTGGGGACACAATGAAAATCCTTTCAATAACAACATGTTATTGTTTGATAACTATGCACTAGGTTTCATAGTAATTCTTAGCGCTGTCACACTTGTTTGGTTCCTCATCAGCACCGACCATTTCAGCGGCAGTGAATCACGTACCGATTTATATGCGCTTGTTGCTTTCAGCTTTGCTGGGGCAATGATTCTAGCCGCATATACCAACATGGTGATGCTCTTCTTAGGGATCGAAATTCTATCTATTCCGATGTATGTGCTTGCAGCCAGCAATAAAAAAGAATTGATTTCGAATGAATCTGGATTTAAGTACTTCTTCTTAGGAGCACTTGCAAGTTCGATTCTGTTGTTCGGTATTGCCCTTATTTATGGCGCTACAGGAAGCTTTGATTTACCAACCATCGCAACAGCTATCACTACCAACGGTTCTGGTACAATTCTAACAGCAGGACTCTTAATGATTATTGTAGGATTTGCATTCAAGGTGAGTATCGCTCCTTTCCACTTCTGGGCTCCAGATGTTTATCAAGGTGCACCTACTATGGTAACGGCTCTTATGTCGACACTTGTAAAAGGTGCTGCATTTGCAGCAATGTTCAAGTTGTTCGCAACAGCCTTCGCTCCAACTTTGGACTTCACTCAGACCATATTTGTTGTGATGAGCATCATTACTTTGCTTGCTTCAAACGCTATGGCGTCTATCCAAGCTAATACAAAGCGTTTGCTTGCATACTCTAGCGTATCGCATGCAGCTTTTATGCTTGCGGCTGTAATGCTTGCCAACACTATTAGTCCAAGTGTTTTGATGTACTACGTACTCGTGTATAGCGTTTCTTCGATTGTCACTTTTGCAACATTATATCATATCTCTAAAGCACAAAACGGTGCGGAAGGTTTTGATGCATTCAAAGGTTTGGTAAAGCGTAATCCTATTCTCGCGGGAGCTATGACATTGGCTCTTTTGTCAATGGCTGGTATTCCTCCATTGAGCGGCTTTATGGCAAAGTATTTTATCATTGGAGCTGTCATTCAAGCTGATCAAATTTGGTTAGCAGTGATCATGATCTTGAGCTCAGCAATTGGTATTTACTACTACTTGAAAATCATCATGGCAATGTTTACACCGATTGAAAATGCGGGTAGAATTGTCATCACAGATTTACAACGCATTCTTTTCATCATTCTTTCGATTGCGATGGTTGCGCTATTCTTTGTAGCTGCTTTCGTAAAATAAAAGATTGCTTAGTAGAGAAGATCTCCGTAGTTACCGCGACGTTGCAACTTCAAATCTTTCAGCAAAGCTGATTTGATATTGAGTTGAACCATGTAAGATCGGCGCAAGCCGAACGGTACCCATGTTCCCATGAGTTCCCAGCAATGAAGATCTACAGTCACTCCAATGGTGGTAGTGGTTAGCTTTTTCGTTTCAAATTCGTAACCGCTATCAAAGTTCAATGCTACTTTTTGGAAGAGATTTACATTTCCTCTAAAAGTTGCCGATTGAATTAATTCACGTTCGAAAATATCCGATGTAGTATTGAATGTGTGTGCTACACGCAAATTGTAATTCAAAGTCAATGTCCACGGGATGGATAGATCAATCAATCCTGCACGGTTTTCATTTACAAAATCCTCCTCCTCTTCTGTACGACTGTCCGCTCGATTTGTATTACTTGTTGATTGTCCCCCTTTTAAATCTGTAGACAGAGCCACAGTCGAACCCTCGCTTCTCAGCCATTGTCCGCCATTTTCCCAAAGAAACTGATTGATGTCTCTTCCATCAGTGTTCACTTCATAAAGCGAGTATGTCGAACTATAGGTAATGGTGGTGTTTTTGGCAATAGTGGTAAATGCACTTACACTGAGATTGCTAAAATTCAATGAATCTGCAATCATATTATAGCTAAGGTTTGTTCTAAAACTTTCAATCAACTTCACCTTCTTATATGCCACTTTCGCAGAGGACTTGTCGCGCACTTTCGCTTCGATATTTTGAGTCATACCGAAATTGATATTTCCCTGTTCTTGTGTGTTCGCAGGTACAAATTTCGCCACATCCCAAGGACTATATCCCAGGAAGCTTCCATCGGCACCGTAATATCCAAAACGCTGCGTTGAAGCATATGGAGTGTAGCTCACACCAATGGTTGGCTGAATCATATGACGGAAGGCCTTGATCTTTGCATCAGGATTCTTCATGATATACGTTCCATAAACACGGAAATTGAATGAACCGCTCGTATTCCATGTTAGGTTTTGTCTAAAGCCATACAAAGTATCCGCAACCTGAACACCTGAGTTGGATAATGATCGTTCAAGGTATTTGAATGTCCAAAGCCAATCAGCATTTAAACTAGGATTGAATGTGATTCCTTTGGGTAATTTATAGCTTGTACTTAGACTCGCGTTATATCTAGCTCCGTTTCTTGAAATACCATTCAAGTAATTCAAGTTATCAAACCTAAAATTTGTTTCACTAGTGCTAACGGTGTTTTCTAACGCGGCACTAGCATTCAGACCGAGTGGATTTTGATCAAATATTTTCTTAAAAATATTGATCCTCGACATCGTTAACGCCACTGCTGGCAGTGTCACGTTTACTACTCTCGTTTGTGTATTCTGACTATGATTCGCACTCACTCCCAGCGCAAATGGACTTCCAGACCAAGACTTATTATACTGAATCGATGACTGGAAAGTACTAGATAAGAAGTCGGTTTGTGAAGAGTTCAGGTTATTGGTGAAGTTTTGACTTGAACCTGCATTTACATTGGCACTGAACCTCGAGTTAGGTCTCGCCTTTGCATCTTGCGAGTGATTCCATCTCACGTTAAACGTTCTAAGTTCGGAGTCTGTGTTTAACTCTGGGATGCCTTGCTTACTAACTGTTCTACTAATATCGAAGTTACCAGAATACTTATAATTCTTCTTGTAATTGGTATTGTTGCGCATTACGGTTGAACCGCGCGTGTAGATATCGAAAAGAAATTTCGTTTCCCATTTCTGATTAATAGGGATATAATAGCCGAGGTTTTGTAAAAAATATCCTCGCTCATTACCATTTCCATAACCGGGCAAGAGAATGCCATGGGTGGATTCTTTTTTATTTGGGAAAAAGCCAAAGGGAACCGCTAGTGGGGTAGGTATTTTTCCGAACTTCAAAACAAGCGGACCTGAAACGACCTTTTCATCAGGCACAACAATCGCCTTGGAAAGATGGAAATAGTAGTGAGGTTTGGGTTTATCACATGTCGTGAATTTTCCTTTTCCGATATTGATCCAGTCGTTGCTTTGTTTTTTCGAAACACCTGCTAGTAAATACGCCTCGCCCTCCTGAGTTCGGGCGCCATAGCTCATTCCCCGTTTGGTCTTAAAGTTATATGCCAATGAGTCCTCATCGAATTGTGTTTCCTTATCCTTAAAGACAGGGCGGCCAATAAGAGTACCGGTGCTATCCGGAATTCCCTTCGCATAGGCCACATATTCTTTAAAAGAGAACTCAATTCGAGCGGCCTTCACCTCTAAATCGCCATATTTCACATAAGATTCAAGACCATAGAGATAAACTTTCTCTGCTTCCAAATCCATTACAGTACTGTCCTTTCCGAAATAAACGACCTCTGCATCGAAGCCAAAATCGTCGGTATCTATAATAGAATCAGGATTGGCAACGTTGTTGGATGTGAGAATCTGCGTGGAGTCGGCTGGCTGCGTCTGAGAAAGACCCACCAGCGACAAGCTTATCAACACCAATAAGAGGATAAAACCGTATAAGCCGCGCTCCATGCGTGTTATAGAAAAATACTTTTGTAATATCAGCAGATTATCGGCCCCAAAGCTATGCATAAGGAAGCAACCACACACGAAAAGAGCACGCATTCATCCACAAAACGCAGCAAACGCATCGTTTTGGGATTTCTTGCCTTGGCCGCCATTTTTATCGCCGCCACCTCTAGTCCATTGAAAGACAGCAAAAAAACTTTCACTGTGGTCCTCGATGCGGGCCACGGAGGGAAGGATCCAGGTAACCTCGGCACCGGTCGTTTCAAGACCACTGAGAAAGACATCTCCCTCGCAGTTGTCATGGAACTTGGAAAGTATATCCAACAAAATCACCCCGAGGTGGAGATTGTCTACACCCGCAAAACCGACATCTTCCCGACCTTAAACGAACGTGTGGTGATGGCAAATAAGGCCAACGCAGACCTTTTCATCTCTGTTCACTGCAATGCGAATGATAACAAAGAGGCTTTTGGATCTGAAACTTTCGTGATGGGACTCCATAAGTCTGAAGAGAGTTTGAAGAACGCTATGCGTGAAAACGCGTCTATTTATCTAGAAGAAAACTACGAGAAAAATTACGCTGGCTTCGACCCTAAAAACCCTGATACTTATATCGCCCTTAGCCTTCGCGAAAATATTTTCCTAGATCAAAGTTTAAGCCTGGCAAAAGGAGTCCAAGATCAATTTAGAACGAAAGTTGGCCGCAAAGATCGTGGAGTAAAACAAGCGGGCTATTACGTAATCTCTTTCACCAATATGCCTTCCGTTCTCGTAGAGCTTGGGTTCTTAACGAATAAAACAGAAGAAGACTATCTTCAAAGTGAAGATGGTAAAGTGTATATGGCGAGCGCCATCTACCGTGCATTCAGAGATTTTAAAGAAAAATCAGACAAAAAAACAGCCAGTAAAGAAGCTGGAAATACAGAAACAACAACTCCCAAATCAGATACAGGAACAGTCACAACATCCAAATCTGAAATTAGCTATACAGAAGTCGCGCAAGGCATCAAGTTCCAAGTACAAATCTTAACTTCTTCGAAAGCGATTCCGAAGAAATCATCTGAATTTAAAGGTTTGGACAAAGTTGATGAGTACTTTAGCGGCAAGGTTTATAAATACATGGCGGGCTCAACACCTGACTTTCAAGAAGCAAAAGATTTGCAGAAAAAATTGAGAGAAATGGGCTTTAAAGACGCATTTATTGTGGCCTTTAAAAATGGTGAGCGAATGGACCTCAATGAGGCCATCCGTCAAACAACGAAGTAAGCATGAAAGTATCTAAAGAGTTTATCATCGGGGTAGTTGTGGTTATCACCATTGCTGTGCTCTACATGGGGGTAAACTATCTAAAAGGTATTAACCTTTTGTCCAAGCAGCTCAAGTACTACGCAGTTTATGACAACGTTGCTGGATTGACTCCATCCAACGCAGTTATTCTCAATGGATATAAAATTGGTATTGTAAAAAAAGTAGGAATGCACCCTCGTGGTGATGGTAGCCTTATCGTAGAAGTCATCATTAATGACAGCGACCTCCAACTACCCTTGGATACGAAACTCGAAATTTTTGATGCAGATTTATTCGGCGGAAAAGCCATTCGCATCGACATGGGCGATAGTACTGTTTATGCTGCTGATAAAGACACTCTTACCGGAACGATTGCACTAGGCCTCACAGAAAGCATCAAGCAAGAAATTGAGCCTCTAAAAAAGAAAACAAGCGAACTATTTGCCGGAATTGACTCCGTGATTACGAGTCTCAATTTAGTATTAGGTTCTGCAAATGATAAACAAGGGCTATCAGCGATCTTCGGCAGTTTGAAAAACACCATGCAAAACCTTGAAAGTAGTACATCAAAATTTGACCAGCTACTTGCAGACAATACTGGTAAACTTTCAGACATTTTTACAAATGTTGAATCTATCACTGAGAATCTAAAAAACAACAACGAGACGCTCACCAAAGCCATCACGAACATTGGAACTCTGAGTGATACGCTCGCAAAACTCGAATTGGCAACCACTATCCTCAGGGTGAATAAAGCACTCGGTAGCTTCGAAGAAGTAATGACCAAAATAAATGAAGGTACAGGGACGGTCGGTCAGCTAGTGAATAATGATTCCCTCCATTCCGAATTGGTCAATGCATCCCATAGCCTTGACCTTCTGCTCAATGACATGCGTATCCATCCGAAACGATATGTAAGTTTCTCACTCATTGGACGAAAGGATAAGACTGAAGTCATCTCCAAAAAAGACCTCGAAACGGTCAAAGATGGAGTGAAAGAAAACAAGTAGTCTTTACGCGAGTTTTACGGATAAGTCCGTAAGTTTGAATCCATAATTTAAAGCCTATGTTAGCTCAGGTACTTTTTTTAGTGCTCTTGGCAGTTGCCTCCTATTTTGCGTTTAAGCGTTTTCAATTCATCAAAAGAAATATCAACCTCGGACACGATGTTCAAGTAGGTGGAGATAAATCTGAACGTTGGAAAACAATGTTCCGAGTTGCGCTAGGTCAAGGTAAAATGTTCAATCGCCCGATTGCGGCTATCCTTCACTTATTTGTTTATGTTGGCTTTATCATCATCAATATCGAAGTAATAGAAATCCTCATCGATGGATTATTCGGTACACATAGAGTGCTTTCTTTCCTAGGCCCTCTTTACAGCTTTCTCATAGGATCATTTGAAATATTAGCCATACTTGTTCTCGTTGGTGTATTTGCATTTTTAGCTAGAAGAAATATCCTCAAGCTAAAGCGATTCCACATGCGCGAAATGACCGCTTGGCCAAAGAACGACGCAAACATTATTTTGATCGCAGAGATTTTCATCATGAGCGCATTTCTAATTATGAATGCTAGTGATCTCTTGCTTCAAGAAATGAATAGCGATCACTATCACAAAGTTGGCGCATACCCAGTGAGCCAGTTCATCGCTCCAATGCTGAGCGGCTTATCAGAAGGAAGTCTCATTTTTATCGAACGATTCACATGGTGGTTCCACATCATTGCAATCTTCTGCTTTATCGTTTATTTGACCTACAGCAAACACTTACACATCATTCTTGCTTTCCCAAATACCTGGTACAGCAAACTCGAACCAGCGGGTACATTCAACAATCTTGAATCTGTGACTCGCGAAGTAAAATTGATGTTAGACCCAAATGCTGACCCATATGCTGCGGCTCCGGCTACAGAGGGACCACAGAGATTTGGTGCTAAAGATATTTTCGACTTGAATTGGGTTCATTTGATGAACGCCTATTCCTGCACAGAGTGCGGAAGATGTACATCATCATGTCCTGCGAATCAAACAGGAAAATTACTTTCTCCAAGAAAAATCATGATGGATACACGCGACCGTATGGAAGAAGTAGGTCGTGCCATGGATGCGAATGGTGGTGAGTGGAAGGAAGATGGCAAATCACTTATTAGAGATTATATCACAGAAGAAGAATTATGGGCATGCACCTCCTGCAACGCATGCACAGAATCTTGTCCTGTCAATATAAATCCATTGGAGATTATCGTCGATTTACGACGCTATCTCATCATGGAAGAATCAAAGTCACCTGATAGCATCACGGTGATGTTTAACAACATCGAAAACAATGGAGCGCCGTGGGCATTTGCTGCTAGCGATCGCGACAATTGGAGAAACTCTTAACATTAATGGCTAACGAAGAATTGTTGCAGGATGCCGAGGAGAACGGCAAAAAAATATCTCCTATCCTACCCGCTCACATCAAGAATTTCTTGATTGACATCGACGGCACTGTCGGAGAGGATATCCCTAACGAAGAACCAGAGCGCATGGAAGATGCTGCGGTTTATCCCGATGCACTTCAAAAATGCAATCAATGGTTCGACGAAGGACATGTCATCTATTTCTTCACATCGCGCACAGAAGCGCATCGTGAAGTGACAGAAAGATGGCTGAAAAAATGTGGCTTCAAATACCACGGCATTATCTTCGGAAAACCCCGCGGCGGTAATTATCATTGGATCGATAATCACATGGTACGCGCTACAAGATTCGAAGGAAAATTTACAGATTTAGTAGAAAAAGAAATGGTGATTCAAGTATTCAAAGAATGATTTTGAATCGATAAAAAAAGAGATATGAGTCAAGAACTTCAAGTAAAAACAATGGCCGAATGCCTTGCTAATGGCGAGGTACCAGAAGTATTATTTTGGGTGGGCTGCGCAGGAAGCTTTGATGATCGAGCAAAAAAAATCACCAAAGCCATCGCAAAAATCCTTCAACATTGCCAAGTATCCTTCGCGATATTAGGCGGTGAAGAATCATGCACTGGAGACCCTGCAAAACGCGCCGGCAACGAATTTCTTTTCCAAATGATGGCGATGCAAAACATCGCTGTTCTCAATGGATATGAAGTAAAAAAAATCGTGACAGGCTGCCCGCATTGTTTCAATACTTTGAAAAATGAATACCCACAATTAGGTGGCACGTACGAAGTAGTACACCATACTCAACTCATCAATCAGTTGATTTCGGAAGGACGCATCACTATCAAAGATGGTGGCGAATTCAAAGGCAAGCGCATCACGTTCCACGACCCATGTTATCTCGGACGCGGAAACAATATTTATGACGCACCACGCGAATTACTTTCTACACTCGATGCAGAGTTAGTTGAAATGAAAAGATCAAAAGCAAATGGTCTTTGCTGTGGCGCTGGCGGTGCTCAAATGTTTAAAGAAGCAGAACCAGGAAACAAAGAAGTCAATGTTGAAAGAACAGAAGATGCTATTGAGGCAAAGGCTTCAGTCATTGCAACCGGTTGTCCTTTCTGCAACACTATGATGACCGATGGTGTAAAGCATTTTGAAAAAGAATCAGAAATGGTAGTTCGCGATATCGCTGAATTAATCGCTAATGCTGCCGATCTATAAATCACTCTACTCAACAACCAACACTCACTAATATGAAATTACTTGAAGGAAAAGTTGCTATCATCACCGGTGCTTCTCGTGGAATCGGAAAGGGAATTGCTCAGAAATTTATCGAGCAAGGCGCAACAGTAGTTTTCACTTATGCTTCATCAGAAGAAAAAGCAAGAGCACTTGAAGCAGAACTTACTGCTCAAGGTGGAATTGCAAAAGGATATAAAAGCGATGCTGCAAACTTCGAAGCAGCGCATGCTTTGATCGACGAAGTTGTAAAAGAATTTGGAACCGTAGATATTCTCGTAAACAACGCAGGTATCACAAGAGATAATTTGCTCATGCGTATGAGCGAAGAACAATGGGATGAAATCATGACGGTCAATTTGAAATCAGTTTTCAATTTGACAAAGGCTGTTATCAAACCTATGCTCAAAGCTAAATCAGGCTCTATCATCAACATGAGTTCTGTAGTTGGTGTAAAAGGAAATGCAGGACAAGCAAACTACGCAGCATCTAAGGCAGGGATCATCGGCTTCACAAAAAGTATTGCCGCTGAACTAGGCTCTAGAAATATTCGTTGCAACGCTATTGCTCCTGGTTTCATCGAAACTGAAATGACTGGTGCTTTAGATGAGAAAGTAGTGCAACAATGGCGCGACGCTATTCCATTGAAGCGTGGTGGTTCTGCAGAGGATGTAGCAAATGCAACGCTCTTCCTAGCTTCAAACATGAGTGCCTACGTAACAGGACAAACATTGCATGTGTGCGGCGGAATGCTAATGTAACTAGTGACTAACGACAAGTGACTAGCGACTAGTAACTAGTAACCAAGAACAAATATGACCATCATAACAGACGCTCCATCGTGGCTTATTCTTGCCTGCATTCTCATGGGTGCTGTGTATGCTGGTGCACTTTATTTTAGAGATCGATTTAATAGAACCTACGGCAGTAGGCTCGCAGGATTATTAGCAGCGATGAGGTTTGGCGTTGTCACCCTCATCGCTTTCTTTCTTTTAAAACCTCTGATAAAAACTATTCAGAGAGAGGTCGAAAAACCAATCATCATTATTGCTCAAGACAACTCGCAATCGCTTTCATTAGTGAAAGACAGTGCGATGTATAAAACAACATATCTTGATCAATTGAAATCTCTGAAAGACGCCTTGGGCGAGGATTATGACGTTCGCTCCTACTCCTTTGGTGATCAAATCAGAGAAGGACTTGATAGTATTTCATTACAAGAAAAAGAAACTAATTTCTCTGGATTATTAGAAGAAATCAATACAAAATTCGCAGGAAGAAATCTTGGTGCTCTCATCATCGGCAGCGATGGTATTTATAACAAAGGCAGCAACCCGATCTACGCTTATAACAAGCTGAATGCGCCGGTATATACAGTGGCTCTAGGAGATACTACTGTCAGAAAAGATGCTCTTATCGCAGAGGTAGCCGCAAACAGACTAGCTTACCTCAACAACAAGTTTCCCATCAGCATATCAGTGGAAGGTCGAAAGTGTGCTGGAGAAACAGTGCAAGTAACGGTTTCTCACAAAGGAAACACGGTGTTTTCACAGCCCGTTACTTTCGATGGCAATAGAAGTTCTAAAACAATCGACCTTACGCAAGACGCTAAAACAGTAGGTCTTCAGAAATACACCGTAACTATTTCTAACTTGAATGGAGAAATCACATATGCGAATAATCGCAAGGATGTCTTCATTGAAGTTTTAGATAGCAGACAGAAAGTTTTAATACTCGCTTCTTCTCCTCATCCTGATGTGAATGCAATGCGTGAAGCTATCGCTAGCAATGACGCGTATTCGATAAGCACAGAGCTTGTAAGTAAATTCAATGGAAATATCAATGATTACAATTTAATTATTTTCCATCAGCTTCCTTCTTCTGGATCTCAAGGATTGAATTTGGTTAAAAATGCAATTGATCAAAATATTCCATCCCTTTTCATTTGGGGTGCGAATACAGATTTCAATGCATTCAATACACTTGGTTTAGGTTATGCACTTTCGGGATACAGAAATACCAATACGGATATCAATGCGGCGGTAATGGAAGGCTATTCGCTATTCCAAATAGAGAAGATCACCGCCGATTTAATTGCTACTGCTCCGCCACTTTCTGTACCCTTCGGAGATTTCGAAGTATCACCAGGCGCAAATATTTTCGTTCGCCAACAAGTAGGTCAAATCTCTACAAGCAAGCCGCTGATTGCATTCAATAAAAAGAATGAGAATAAAATAGGCTTGATCGCAGGAGAAGGTATTTGGAGATGGAGAATCAATGCATTCCGTCAATTCGAGACACATGATGTATTCAACGGAATGGTATCGAAGATGGTGCAATACCTTGCTTCAAAAGAAGACAAATCACTTTTCAGAGTAAATGGTCCAACAGATTTCCCCGAAAATATCGCGATCTCATTTGATGCAGAACTATACAACGCATCCTATGAAGCAGTAATTGATAAGGAAATTTCAATGGTGATTAAGAATGAAGAAGGAAGAGAATTCCCCTACACTTTCTCACCACTGAATGGCCGCTATAAACTCAATGCAGGAAGTCTTCCAGTAGGAAACTACACCTATGTGGCATCTACAGTGAGTGAAGGCCAAACATTGAAAGAAATTGGAGAATTCAGCGTGAGTCCACTTCAAGCCGAGCTGACCAATACTATTGCCGATCATAAATTACTCGCACAGTTTGCACGCGAAAATGGCGGCGAGATGGTATATCCAGACGCTGTGAATTCACTGGTAGAAAAAATAAAAGCACGCGAAGAAATTACATCTGTTTCCTACGAAACAAAGCAGTTGAATGACTTGATTAATTTCCGTTGGTTGCTGTTTTTAATTCTTCTCCTTCTTGGTGGAGAATGGCTCTTGCGCAAACGTGCAGGAACATATTAATCTTTCTTAATTTCATTTCTCTTGGTACTTAAAATTGGTGGCGTCCCCGAACATTTCAATCTCCCTTGGCAACTAGCCTTGGAGCAGGGGTTGTTCTCACAATTCGGACTTCAAGTTGAATGGACCTACTACGCTGGTGGAACAGGAGCGATGACAGCAGCATTGGATCGCGGAGATCTTGACATGGCTGTCTTACTTACGGAAGGATTTCTTAGCGCTGTCAATAATGGACTTCAAGCAAAAATTGTAAAGACCTATATCGAATCACCACTCGTTTGGGGAATCTATACTGGTGCAGAAAATGCACTACAAAATTGGGAAGAAAAAGCTGATTTAAAATACGCTGTATCCCGCATGGGAAGCGGATCACATTTAATGGCAATGATCCATGCTAAGCAGCGATCTTTTGAAATTCTTCCTGAACAATTTCAAATTGTACAAAGCTTACACGGCGGACTCGATGCATTAACGCATCTTGAGAGTGACATTTTCTATTGGGAAAAATTCATGACTCGTCCTTTTGTAAAATCAGGACAACTTAGAATGATAGGTGAATTCCAAGCACCGTGGTCTGGATTTTTAATTGTGGCTTCTAACAATGCCTTGAGAGTAAAAGAAACTCGAATCAAAGCGATGTTGGATAGCATGATTCCAGCGTGCATTGATTTCAAAGAGAATCACACCAGTTTAAGACAACTTCGCAATCGTTTTGAAATGACCGAACAGGAAGCCATTTCATGGCTTGATGACACCATTTGGAACAATACTTATGTGATTGACATGCAGAGCCTCGAAAACGCTCGCACTGCCCTCTCAGCAATTGGAAGTTGTAAACCCGATTTAGATTTAAAAAGTATCCTCGCAGATTGGCTGGTGATCAAATAATCACTTTTTTAGTTTTCTTTTCTCATCATTTTCTTTCAGCCTAAACTTTGTAATTTTTTTGATTAAAGTTTTAGGTAATTTTTTCTCAAAAGGAAACTGTATAGCACCTTTAGAATACTTATACCCGCTCAATTCGTTTTCGAAGGCCTTGATTCCGGAGGGAGCAGGATAAAATCCCAAGTGTTTTTTGGCCGCAGCATAATGCACCAAATTGCCATAGAAATCTAGTGTAGGCATTCCATAATTCATCTTCTCCTCGGCGTCTCCAGCGCATTCTTCTAGTATCACCCGCATTTCTTCTAATCGTTGCTTAGCCATACCATCATACTTCGAAATATACGCGTCGATTTCTTTAGACTTTTTCATGTAGTGAGTGATGAACTATGATTTCTTGAATGTCTTTGTATTTAAACTGAATTTTAAAGTTAGTAAAAAAGATCTTCCATCAGAAGGCCAAACACCTGGACCTGGATATAGCTGTGGACGTTTAGTGAAATAACTTTTATCAAGAACATTACTAATGTTAGCAGAGATTGAAATTTCGGGAATGATTTGCCACTCTCCATTAATATCCCACAACCCATAAGATGGAACGAGTCCTGCAGCGGCATTTCTTGTCGGGGTAACAGTATTCAAAGCGTCGGCAAAACTCTCATCTACATAGCTGTACAGCAAACCGAACTTCCATTTATCGCCATAAAATTTCAATCCATTTCTGCTCATCCATCGAGGAGTACTTTCCACATAATTACCCGAAACATCGATGTTCTGAAAACCATTGCGAATGGTTGCGTCAACATATTTCGACTCCATGAATGATGACGAGGTAAACACTTCCACACCAAATTTTCGAATGATATTCTTCTTGTATTGGAAAAACATCTCTACACCTTTTGTTTCGCTATCGCCAATATTGGTGCGATAAATCACAAGGTTTCCAACTTCATCCGTAAAAGCCAGACTACCTAATCGATTTTGATAACTCAAATAAAAACCTGATACATCCCAACTCAATACGCCTCTCTTTCCTCGAAATCCCAACTCAGCATTGTATCCCTTTGCATCCTCTAAATCTTTATCTACCACTTCTAAAGTTGAACCCGGAATAATATCTTTCAATATCACTGGACGGTATGCTTGAGAAGCACCTCCATAAAATTCCATTCCATAATTTAACTGATATTGAAAGCTAACTCCAAATAAAGGAAACTGATGTGTGATCGTATTTTTAAATGCCTCTTCATTATAATAAATAGTGCTTCCATCGAAAATACTTTTCCCATTTTCATAACGTGCAGCGAGATTAAATGAAAACTTTTCCTTCCAATTAAATCCCTGCTCTACATAAGCAGCAATATTCTGTGTCTTATAGTGGATATCTCTTCCCCATCCCGGCTGAACGAGGGAAAGATCATAGTCAGATCCAGCAGTACCTCTACCCAACTGTCGTCGATTTAAATCATTGTTCATGTACTGGACTCCCGCAGCGGTAGTGGATTGACAGCCCCACAATGAAAATTGCAATAGATATCGAAACTCGTTGGTGAAACTATTAAACGTATCAATATCCACCTGTCGATTTACATAGTCTCCCGTAACTGAAGAAATGGTGTCTGGAACGTTTGCGGGGCGGTCAAATAGTACACTGTTTCTGCTTCCAAGAACAGCAGACGAAATAAACTCAACATCTGAATAATGGCCCAATTTCCAATTCAACTTAAAAGAAGGAACAAAAATTTCTGGACTGTAATAATTTCTGCTTCGAGTCGAAGTAGTTGGGTTGATCGCAAACAAGCTATCTGTGAGGGCCCCAGGAACTTTTGTTAAGTAATAACTCCTCGTTAACTCTAACTTTAATTTCACTTTCTGATTCACATCATAAAAAAGCGAAAGATTTTGCGCATCAAAATTTGATGAAGAATTCGATCGATAACCATCGCTTTCTTTT
This sequence comes from Flavobacteriales bacterium, assembly GCA_027491215.1. Taxonomy (GTDB): domain Bacteria; phylum Bacteroidota; class Bacteroidia; order Flavobacteriales_D; family Sanyastnellaceae; genus JAIXWP01. The sequence continues at coordinate 28,741 of JAIXWP010000074.1, forward strand.
TGATTTACCCAAAAGAAATATCGAAACTTTCCAGCTTTTCCAGATGCATTAACATGATAACTTCGTAATCCAAAAGAACCGACAGATGTGTAGATTTCAGTTGAAAATGGATAGTTGACATCTGGAGCTTTATTCACATAATTAATCATCCCCCCGAATTGGGCGCCGTATTGCAGCGATCCCGTTCCGCGAACCAGCTCGATACGCTCTACCGCTTCCATGGGAATATTATAATGACTGGCAGGATAGCCATACATATCAGAGTTGGTGATTACGCCATCCTTTCTAATATTAAACTCCCATCCGCGATGGGCGTCTAATCCGCGCGTTGAAATATTCACTTGATTTCCCGTCCCATCCATATCGTAAACGAACAATCCAGGCACCTTTGCGAAAATTTGTCTACCATACTTTGCCGCTAAAGGCAACGGACTTTGATCAAGTTTAATCACTTCGCTTTTTTTCCCAGAAAAATTATAAGTCCCCTTGTAATCCGGCAACTTATCAAATTTACCAAGAAGAGGAAGTATGATTATTTCCTTTGGAAAATCAGCCTGAATAACCGTATCAGATGGTGTTTGAGCTAATGCTGTATGAGATATTAAGATGAATAGCACCTTTAATATCGAACCCCTATGTGGCATAAGTTAATACGTTAGTTACAACAAAGATAAAAACTTGATTCCATGAATGTTGTATTTTAGCCCTTTAAAATAATCATGGAATTTCTAATTATACTCATTCTTATACTCCTCAATGGAGTTTTTTCAATGAGTGAAATAGCGCTTGTTTCAGCTCGAAAAAGCAAACTTGAAAGTGCTGCAAAACGTGGCGATAAAAACGCCAAAATCGCGCTCGACACTGCCAATGCTCCCAATCGATTTTTCTCAACTGTTCAAATAGGAATTACACTCATCGGTATTCTAACGGGGGTATTCTCTGGAGAAAATATGACCAAAGATTTATCGGCGTGGTTTGCCTCATGGGAATCACTGACTAAATATGCCGATACGCTTGCTGTACTCGTTATAGTAGTCATCATCACCTTCCTTTCTCTTGTACTTGGCGAACTCGTTCCAAAGCGCATTGGACTTACCAATCCTGAGGCGATCTCTAAAGCCGTAGCACGCCCCATGCGAGTGCTAACATTGATTACTTCACCATTTGTATGGTCGCTTACTTTCACATCAGATTTTCTCTTGAAATTAATGCGAGTAAAACCGTCATCGGATTCGAAGATTACGGAAGAAGAAATCAAAGCCATCATTCAAGAAGGAAAAGAAGTTGGCGAAATTGACGAGATCGAACAAGACATCGTAGAGCGTGTATTCAACCTCGGCGACCGTCGGGTATCTTCACTAATGACTTATCGCAAGGATGTCATTCTAATTGATGCGCACGCGAAAAAAGAAGAAGTGCGCGAAATCGTGAATGATGAAATGCACTCCACTTATCCTGTTTACGAAGAAGAAACAGATAATTTAATTGGCGTTGTGCAACTCAAAGATTTATTCCGTCACATTGATGATACTAATTTCAAAATCATCAATCACGTTAAAACACCCCAGTATATCGCCGAACAATTATCCGCCTATGAAACGCTAACGCATTTCAAAACAAGCGGTGTGCACTTTGGAATTGTCATAGACGAGTTCGGACAAATGCAGGGAATCGTTACCATGAATGACCTTTTGGAAGCACTAGTCGGAGATCCTTCTGAATTCCATGCCGATGAATACACCTTCACACAAAGAGAAGATGGATCGTGGCTAGTAGATGGTCAGTACCCGCTTGCTGATTTCCTTCGCAGATTTGAGATGGAAGAAATGATCTCTGAATTCCCTTTCAATACCATCAGTGGATTAATTCTACATGAATTAAGATCACTGCCTAAAGAAGGACAGAAATTAGATTGGATGAATTTCAGTATTGAAGTAGTCGATATGGATATGGCCCGAATCGACAAGGTATTGGTTCGATCGAAAATTAATTAATTCTAAATTGATTTTAACTACCCTATGATAAAGAAACTCTGGGCAAAGCGCTTCGTGCGCATCCTCACCTATTTCCTCGCGGTGTGCATTTTATTATTCGCATTTCGCGGCCCTATTTTACGCAGCATGGGACGATATCTTGTAGCTCAAGATGCTTGGGAACCCACGCAATTAGTAGTGGTACTTGGCGGCAATAGTTATGAGCGCGGACTCGCAGCAGTCGATATCGCACAACAACATGCAGAAGTAAAGTTTCTCGCTACGGGAGGCAATCGCCCGATGCAGATTTTAGCATTGGACACTTCCATGTTTGAAGCAGAACTCACACGACATTGGATGGTAAAAAAGGGTGTTGATCCTTCACGCATTGACATCCTCACCAGCGCTACTAGCACTGGTGAAGAAGCCGATGAAGTATTGACTTTTTGTAAAAAACACAATATCTCACACGTAACCATCGTCAGCAGCACCTATCATCTACGCCGCGTCAAATGGATCTTTCACGATCTTTTTGAAGAAAATGGAATCACTACAAAATATTACGGTGCGAATTCCGAAGGATTTACACCTGACACTTGGTGGCAAAATGAAGAAGGCCTCATCGTCACCAACAATGAATACGTGAAGCTTTTATACTATATGGTCAAATAAGATTAGTCGATGAGAATCGATATGGATGCGACGGCATAAACATTATCATTTACATAGTAATCACCACGACGATACTCTTTTCCTTGCGAGCGAAGCCAACGCGTTTCCATGCGGCACGCAATGCGTTTGCTTGGTTTAAAATCAAAATTGATAGAAGAACCCTGAGTTACAAAACCATCGTCATCTCTTGATGGCACCACTACTTGGTTTTTATCCTCATAGTATTCTCCTCTCACTGCCACTGCCCACTTATCCGACATTTGATAGCGCACAATCACCACAGGAGTGTACCACAATTGATAGAATTCGCTGTCTTTGAATTCTTGTTGTCCACCCACATCAATAGCTGCAGTCAATCCCAAGCGTTCTGTTAATTGAAATTGTCCATAGAGGTTACTGAAATATCTCATGCGACGATTCGAATCCGGAAGATCAGATCCTGCATAGGTAGCCCAACCCACAGTTGTCTTCTTCGATGGTGTGTACTTTAAGAGCGTCGAAATGCTTGGTCTATTGTTGCCAGTAGATTTCACAATGCGCTGCCATCCATTGGTCACCATTGCCATCAATTCCCATTTTTCATTAGGTTGGTGCGTGATCTTTCCTCCAGACATATAGTAGGGGCTATACTCCGCCATGAAAGAGCGTGTAAGTGTCCAGTTATCAAATGATACAACCGATTCAAATCCGATGTGCGAATTGAAGATCCCCGCATCCAGCCACCACGTATTCTTTTTATTCAAAGCGATTCCGACATTCGCTTCCATCACATTACGAAACAAACTTTCGTCGGGTGTCGTGCTGTAATTTAAAATAGGATAGAGTCCTGCTTGTAGCGCTACATTTCCGCGATACTTCGAGTGTTTCAAGTTTGCTTTAAGCATCGCATGATTCAGGCCCATTTCATTATGGCGAGTATAATTTACGCCTTGATAATAGAGATATCGTTCATCCGGTTGATTAGCAGTGTATGCATAATAAGCCTCAGCAAATGCCGACCATTTGATTGTCGGTTCACCCGCCCAAGCCGAGTCGATCTGAGCGCTGGAGAAAATCGAAACAAATCCGATAAAGAGAGATAGTATAATTTTTTTCATAAAAAGTTTAAATTTTAGTCATTCACAACATTGACCGCACAAAACTAACAAAGCTCCCACAGCCGAATACACAATTACGAAATAATCGAAAACATAGTGACTAACGACTAGATACTAACTACTAGTTTAGTTACTAACTACGAGATACGAGTGACTAGAGTAGCGACTAGCGAGATAGTTTTACAGTTATCTATCAAGGACTATCTGTCTACACCTCTAGTATCTACTCTAGTCACTAGTCGTTAGTATCTAGTAACTAAGTTTGTCACTAGTCGTTAGTAACTAGTAACTGAGCTAGTCGTTAGTATCTAGTAACTAAGTTTGTCATTTGTCATTTGTCATTTGTCACTGAATGTAGTATCTTTGAATACCTGAACACTTTTGGTGCTTATGAATGAAGAAGACCGCGACCAGCATAATGCTGAAGAACTGGTGAATCGGTACGAAAAGATGGTGGCGAACGATGAATCGTATTACTTCGATATTGAAGAATTCGAAGGAATAGTAGATTTCTATTGTGATAACAACAAATTCAGCCAAGCCCTCACTGCGATTACCTACGCCTACACGTTATTCCCTGAGAATACCTCTATGATGCTGCGCGAAAGTCAGATCTTGGCAGGCATGGGTCGACTTACAAAAGCACTCGCTCGTTTAAAAATATTGGAAAAATTCGAACCCCAAAATCAAGAGGTCATCCTCACCATGGGTTCAATCTATAGTCAGCTTCGCGAACACAAACAAGCCATTGACCTATTCAAGCGTGCACTCGAAATGGGTGGTGATGAGATGGAAGAGGAAATTTACCTCGAAATCGCGTTGGAGTACGAAAACATGGACCGCTTTGACAAAGCCATCGAAACACTCCAAGAAGCGCTCACCAAAACTCCAGATAACGAGACTCTTCTTTACGAACTCGCTTATTGCTTCGAAACCGCAGACCGCACGGCGGAATGCATCGAATATTATTTGGCCTTTATCGAGACACACCCTTTCAGCTTCCCTGCTTGGTATAACCTCGGAAATGCCTATCAAAAATTAGAACAACTGGAAGAATCCATTGAAGCATACGATTACTGTATCGCGATTCAAGGAGATTTCGCTCCAGCATATTATAACAAGGCCCACGCATTATTTAAAATGGATAAGTATGCGGAAGCCATCGCTGTATTTGAAGAAACGTATGCTTACGAACCCCCACAAGCGCCCATCTACTGTCACATTGGTGAGTGCTTTGAAAAGATGGAAGAGTTTGATAAAGCACTTTTTTATTACAGAAAATCAATTCAAAACGATGAATACTATGCCGATGCCTATTTGGGTATTGGTATGGTGATGGATCTTCAAGGCAAAACCCCTGAGGCCATTTCTTACATCGAACGTGCGATCGAATTGGAACCTGAAAATCCAGACTACCATTTGTTCTTGGTAGAAGTATTGAAAAAAGTTGGACACCTCGCTGAAGCAGAGGCCATCACCGAAACCCTCGTGGTGCGCTTCCCTGACAACGAAGATGTCTGGCTCGATCACAGTGATTTATTCTTCGTACAAAAAAACTATAACCAAGCAATTGCCGTCATCAATGAAGGATGGCAAAAGAATCCGCAAAGTTCGGTATTGGGTTATCGCAAAATAGCGTACCTCCTAGCCTCAGAGAAAAAGGAAGACGCATACGATTTAATGTTACGTATGCACCTCAATGATCCCGCAGGCATGGAAGAATTGGTAGAGTATTACCCCGCCATCAAAGACGACCTCTTTTATGCGGATTTGATGAGAAATAAACAGTAATACATTCTCCTTATCTTTGCCCTCCTCAAGGAGGAATTAACTTTAATTCACCCGTTACTACATGAACTTTAATCTTAATCACCTACCAGAACGCACCAAAAAAACTCGCAATGCGGGAATTACTATGGTGATGGACAAAGGCATCAGCATCCGCCAAGCGGAAGACCTTATTGAGACATCTGGTGAATTTGTCGACCTCGTTAAACTTGGTTTCGGAACTTCAGCCTTCGCTAAAAACGTGAAGGACAAAGTAGCGCTTTACAAGAAAAACGATATGGATGTGTACGTTGGAGGAACGCTTTTCGAAGCATTCTACGTGCGCAATCAAATGGACGAATACGAACGCTACATCAATAAATTAGGCATCACTACCCTCGAGGTTTCTGATGGAAGTATGGCTATTCCTCACGATGATAAATGTGAGCTTATCGCTAAGTACGCGAAAAACTATAAGGTACTTTCAGAAGTAGGTTCGAAAGAAGAAGGGATTTTAATCTCACCTTCTAAATGGATCAAAATGATGAGTACCGAACTTCAAGCTGGAAGCTGGAAAGTAATCGCTGAAGCGCGCGAAAGTGGTACCGTAGGTATCTACCGCCCAAATGGTCAAGCACACGTTGTATTGATCAACAAAATCCTTCAAAAAGTAAAAGCAGAAGACATTCTTTGGGAAGCCCCAAAGAAGGCTCAGCAAGTATATTTTATCAACCATCTCGGACACAATGTAAACCTTGGAAACATCGCAGAAAATGAAGTGATTCCATTGGAATGTTTGCGCATCGGATTGAGAGGAGACACCTTCTTCAATTATTTGCCTGAAAACATTGTAGCCAAAATGAAAGGGTAACATGATCAAAGAAATCACAGCTTCTCAATTAAAAAGCTGGCAAGACCAAAACACTTCTTTTCAATTAATAGATATTAGAGAAGAAGAAGAAATCGCAGTAGGCACCATTGGTGGCATCTCGATCCCTATGGATCAAATCATCAAACGCCGAAACGAACTGCGTCAAGACATTCCTGTTGTAATTCATTGCAACTCAGGAAAGCGCAGCAGAGCTGTGGTTTACACACTCGTTACCAAGTACGAAATGAACAATATTTACAGCCTGTGCGGAGGAATTCAATCCTACGCACAGGAGGTAAATCCTCAAGTGCTTCACGCATATTAATATCCTCAACCCAACATGGAAATCCTTCAATCCATCATCGATTTCACTTTGCATATCGATGAGAAACTTCAATATTTTATTTCGGAATACGGCACACTAACCTATGCTATTTTATTCCTCATTGTATTTGTAGAAACTGGATTGATTGTGATGCCATTGCTTCCTGGCGATTCGTTGCTTTTTGCAGCTGGTGCGCTTGCCGCAGCGCCAGGTTCTGACCTCAAGATTTACATCATTATTCCCCTCCTTATTCTCGCAGCATTATGTGGGGATAACGTCAATTATTTCATTGGCAAATTCTTTAGTGCACAAATAAAAAAGCGAGAACGCATTTTATTTTTCAAGAAAAAATACATCGAAGACACCGAAGCTTTTTATGAAAAGCATGGCGGCAAAACGGTGATCATGGCGCGCTTCGTTCCGATTGTTCGCACCATTGCGCCATTTGTTGCAGGCGCTAGTAATATGGACTACAGAAAGTACATCACATTCTGCATCGCAGGCGCAGTGCTGTGGGTAGTAGGTTTATCGATGCTAGGATACGCATTCGGTAATCTAGAAATTGTAAAAAATAATTTCGAGATTGTTATTCTAAGCATCATTGCAATAAGTGTATTGCCAATCATCGTTGGATTCATTCGTTCGAAACTTTCTAAGAAAACAGCATGAAGCTATTCGGTCTTGTAGGCCATCCACTCACGCATTCTTTTTCGGCGAAATATTTCTCAGAAAAATTCCAAGAACTCGGTCTCTCCGACTACGAATACCGCAATTTCGATATACCAGACATTTCTCTGATCAGAGAAATTTGCGAAGCGCATCCTGAATTAAAAGGATTCAACGTAACGATTCCTTATAAAGAATCCATTATTCCTTTTCTTGACGGAATCGATCCAGAGGCTCAATTGATTGGGGCGGTCAATTGTGTGCATATCAATGATGACAGACAACTCATCGGATATAATACCGACTCCTACGGTTTCTATCATAGCATCAAACCATTTTTAGAAAATAAAAATGAACGTGCACTTATACTAGGCACGGGCGGCAGCTCTAAGGCAGTGGCGTATGTCCTGAAAAAATTAGGCATCAAAGTTTTCTATGCATCTCGAAATCCTTCAGCAACGAACCATGTTGCCTACAGCGAAATCAACGCAGAGACTATTGGCTACTTTCCCCTAATCATTAATTGCACTCCTTTGGGAACATTTCCTAATATCAATGAATGTCCAGACATTCCTTACGAAGGATTAAACGCTTCCCACTTTCTTTACGATCTCACCTATAATCCAAGCGAATCTCTTTTTTTACAAAAAGGAAAAGAAAAAGGCGCCCTCACCAGCAATGGCCTACTCATGCTGCAACTTCAGGCAGAAAAGAGTTGGAAAATTTGGCACCAATAGTCGTTTTCGCCCGACGAAACGACTAAAAAAGCCGACAAAAATTTGTTTTTAGTCGATAAATGTGTATTTTTGCTCGACTAACACAAACTTTTGATCGATGAGAAAATTTTACACCTTGATTTTAGGTGCGATGATGGCAACGCCATTAATGGCCCAAAACAATGTTAACACGTATCCCGCAGATGTGGCGAATGACTACGTAGATCTGCTTCTTGACATGGTGCCAACCACGCCAGGTTTCACACCTCCAGTCGCATCTCGCTCTTTCGGATACATCGGCCTTTCCCTCTATGAGTCTTTACAACCAGGCATTCCAAACAAAGGAAGCTTGAGTGGTTTCGCAAATGAGTTGAGTAATCTACCAGAAGCTGACGCTAACACGAATTATCATTGGCCAACAGTAGCAAACAACGCATTGGCTACTATCATTGATAGCCTTTATTACAATACTCCACAAACAAACAAGGATCTTCTTCATGGACTTCGCGATACTTATAACGCAGCGTATGCTTCAGAAGAAAATTATGATGAATCAGTTGCATACGGCGTGGCTGTAGCAAATGCGATCTTCGAATACTCATCAGTAGATGGTGGTCATCATTGTCAAGTGGCCAATTTCCCAGCATCATACATCCCACCAGTGGGCGACGGACTTTGGGAACCTTTGGTAGTTAATGGAACAGAGCAAAAAGCTCTTCAACCTTATTGGGGAAATAACAGAGCCTTTGCTACAGTCAATGAAGATGATGCAATCATGCCCATTGAATTCCTTCCGGAGTTTTCTACCGATGAAGCTTCATCTTGGCACTTAGCACAAGACGAAGTTTACAATGTTGGCTTGAACCTCACTTCAGAGCAATCTACCATTGCGAATTGGTGGGCAGATGGCAGCGGTACTATTACCCCTCCAGGTCACTCGATGAGCATGGCTCGTAGCCTACTCATCCAAGAAAATGCTAACCTAGAAAAAGCTGCAATAACCTTTGGTATGCTTGGCCTATCACTTTCTGATGCTTTTATGGTATGCTGGAAAACGAAGTTTATATACAACACAGAGCGCCCAGTCACCTACATCCAAGAGCAAATTGATGCAGCTTGGTCTCCTTTAATTAGCACTCCTCCTTTCCCAGAATTTCCATCAGGTCACTCATCACAAAGTGGTGCAATGGGCACAGTATTGACTTACCTCTTCGGTGAAAATGTAAGTTTTACAGATGAAACATGGACCAACACTTGGGGACCAGCGCGCACATTCAATAGCATTTGGGAAGCGGCAGAAGAAGCTGCTGTGTCACGCTTATATGGCGGTATTCACCCAGCTTACGGAAATCAAGGCGGACTTTCTTTAGGTACGGATATCGGAAATAATATCATTGATCTTTTCGAAGAAGCTTCAGTAGTTGTAAGTACAGAAGAACTTGCTGCTAACACCATCACTGTATATCCGAACCCAGCGAAGGACGTGCTTTTCATAGCAGATCAAAAACCTGCACAAATGATTCGCCTCTTCAACACACAAGGTCAACTTGCAATGCAACAGACCAACACCAACAGGTTGAACATTGCTGAGCTTCAAACAGGGGTTTACATTGTAGAAATTACCACCGCTGACAACAGCGTCATGCACAAGCAAATCATTAAGAATTAATGACTAATTTCGCGGTCTATGGGCAACCACCGCGTAGTCATTGAACCACATACCACCGATAAAAACTATTGGAAGGACCTTTGGAAATTCCGAGAGCTCTTTTATTTCCTTGCTTGGCGCGACTTGCTCGTTCGATATAAGCAAACTGCAATAGGTGTATTGTGGAGTATCATCCGACCATTGCTCACACTTTCAGTGATGGCGTTCATTGGATGGTTATTTGAATCAAATATTCCAGAGGGCACGCCGCGACTATTATTGGTCGCGGCGGCTACTCTTCCTTGGACCTTCTTCTCCACGGCATTCAGCGAAAGCGCTAACAGTCTTATCGCGAATTCCAACCTTCTTACAAAAGTGTACTTCCCTAGAATGATTGTGCCGGCGAGCACCATCATTGTTTGTCTGGTTGACTTTCTCATCTCCTTTGCAATCCTCATTGTATTGATGGTGGTGTACCAATACACTCCATCGATTAACATGTTGATGTTGCCACTCTTCTTGCTCCTCGCATTGATCACGGCACTAGGCAGCGGACTATACATCGCCGCACTGAATGTTAAGTACCGCGACTTTCGATACATCGTTCCATTCATTGTACAATTCGGACTTTACATTTCGCCGATTGCGTTTAGCAGCCAAGACATTTATCAAAGCGAACGTATCCCAGAAATCATCAAATGGATTTATTCCATGAATCCGATGGTCGCAGTGATTGACGGATTCCGTTGGTCGATACTCGGCACCAATGATCTTTACTTACCAGGATTTTTCATCTCATCAGCCATATCCCTTTTCTTACTGTTCTTCGGAATATATTATTTCCGAAAAACTGAAAAGTCATTTGCTGATGTGATATAAATAGAATTATGAGCAAACCCATCATCACCGTCGAACACCTCACTAAGAGTTATGTGCTGCGCCATCAGCAGCAAGAGCGCTATGTGGCGTTGCGTGATGTGCTTGCCAATAAAGCGAAGTCTTTATTCAAAGGTGGAACTTCAACTCAAAGCACGAAAGAAGAATTTCTCGCACTAAATGATTTGAGTTTTCAGATCAACGAAGGCGATCGTGTTGGAATCATCGGACGCAATGGTGCTGGAAAAAGCACATTGCTCAAAGTACTCAGCCGCATTATCACACCTACAAAAGGAAAGATCACGATTGACGGTCGAATGGCCAGCTTACTTGAAGTAGGAACAGGTTTTCACCCAGAGTTAACGGGGCGTGAAAATATTTTCTTGAATGGCTCCATTCTCGGAATGAGCAAAAAAGAAATTCAAGCAAAGTTTGATGAGATTGTTGCATTCTCTGAAGTAGAACGTTTTCTTGACACTCCTGTGAAGCGCTATTCATCGGGGATGTACGTGCGTTTGGCATTTTCAGTAGCAGCCCATCTCGAACCAGAAATTCTCATTGTGGATGAAGTACTCGCAGTAGGCGATGCTGCATTCCAAAGAAAATGTTTGGGAAAAATGAGAGACGTGGCTGGTCAAGGCCGCACCGTTCTCTTTGTGAGTCACAACATGGCCGCCATTCAGAACTTATGCAACACAGGATTGTATCTGAAAAAAGGACAATTACTCGCGAGTGGTAACAGTAATGATATCATTCACGAATATTTGAAAGACGCTGCCGAAGCGCACTCTATTGATCTTGTTGATCGCAAAGAACGCCAAGGAAATGGAGTCCTTCGATTTACAAAAGTTTTTCTACGTGATGCCCAAGGCACCACAGTTCAAGCATTGCAAAGCGGAAGCGAAGGTAGTATTTGTATTTCTTTCGAAAACCGCAGTGGTGGGGCATTACAGAACTTTGTCTTCTCATTTGGAATTGATGATGAATACGGCAATCGCATCACTTTTCTCAATAATGAATTGACCAATCAAGTGTTCAATCAGGTTCATCAGAAAGAAGGAGAAATTCAAATTCACTTGCCGAAAGTTTCTTTGCAAGGCGGACATTATTCCTTCACTTTATTCTCAAGCGTACAAAGCGAAATCGCAGACTATATTATCGATGCAGGTAGTTTCAGTGTAGAAGATGGCGACTTTTTCGAAACAGGTAAAATCGCGCCGAGTGGGCAAGGTAATTTTTACATGCCGCATCAATTTGAATTGAAATAATATGCTTCAAAAAGCACTCACTCTTTATCGAGAAATTAGACGACACAAGTCTTTGACCCCTGATTCCAGCGAATCATGGAAGTATTATTCTCGTTGGAAAAAAACATTGGTAGAAGGAAAATCTAGTCTCGATTTTGGACTGCCATGGTTCACGTTCCAAGCCATTGATTACATCGATCAACACCTTCCAGAGGGTGCACGTGTATTCGAATTTGGCGGCGGTGGATCGACTGTTTTTTTTCAGAAAAAAAAATGTCATGTCTATACGGTAGAGCACCACAAAGAATGGTTTGAAAACATTTCAAAATCATTTCAATCTTCTACTCCAGCATGGAATGGTTTTCTGATTGAAGCCGAACAAGGAGACGTTGTAGCTCATCCAGAAATTGGCAATCCTCTGCACTATACGTCTGATGACGAAGGCTATAAAAACCAAAATTTCAAAGCATACGCTACTAAAATTGACACATTCGAAAATGAATATTTCGATCTAGTTTTAGTCGACGGGCGCTCACGCCCATCTTGCGTTTATCATAGCATTGCGAAGATTAAGAAAGGTGGATTTCTAGTAATTGATAATAGCGAAAGGGAATATTACAATGCTTATTTCAATACACACTTCGCTTCTCAATTTGAAAAAGTTTTAGATGTATTTGGACCAGTTCCATACATCACTTGGTTTCACAAAACCACCATTTACCGAAAGAAATGAGTGCCCCACTCCTACTCTTCGTTTACAATAGACCCTATCATACATTGAAGATGATAGAGGCTATTTCACGCAACGAAGGATGGGAAAAGACAGATGTCTATGTATTCTGTGATGCACCTAAAGAGAACGCAACCGAAACACAGCTGCTCCGTGTAAAGCAAGTACGAGACATTGTGCAAAACATTGCAGGATGCAGAGACTTGCACATCACCTTTCAGGAAGAAAACAAAGGACTCTATACCTCCATCATCAATGGAGTGAGCGGAATATTACAACGCCACAAGCGTGCAATAATTCTCGAGGATGATTTAGTCACCGCTCCGAATTTCTTGTCGTTTATGAACGCTGCTTTAGAAAAATATGAGCAGCAAAAAAATGTGCATTGTATTTCAGGATATACCTACCCTATACCTCATGATTCAAATGAAGCCTTCTTCATCAAAGGGGCCGACTGCTGGGGCTGGGCTACATGGATAGACCGTTGGGAAAAGATTCAGACGAATCCTTCTATTCTCAAAAAGGAACTGCAAGAAAAACAATTAGAAAACACATTCAACTTTGGTGGAAGCTATCCCTACATGCAAATGTTGGAAGATAGAATTGCTGGAAAAAATCAGTCATGGGCCATATTGTGGTACGCCAGTGCATTGATTCAAAAAGGACTTTGTCTATATCCTGCGCAATCACTTGTTGCCAATATTGGAAATGATGGATCGGGCACACATAATGTGGCTTCAAGCACTGCCTTTGATACCAACGTGAAAGATGCAAAATCGTATAACCTTCCTGATGCCATTGTGGAGTCAGAGGTTTATCGAAAAAGATTCATTTCATTTTTCAAAAAAACACAACGTAAACCATCGTTGCTCAAAAGAGCCATCGGTGCTTTAAAGCGCAGAGTGCGATATTATTTTTCTAAAGTAAAAAATAGAATAGCTCCTCCGAAAAAAGAATACGGTTGGTTCGGTGATTATGCCACTTGGCAGGAAGCCAGCGCAGAATGCGGAGGCTACGACCAAGAGATCATCCTTGAAACAGTCAAAGATGCACTTTTAAAAGTGAAATATGGCGTAGCAAAATACGAGCGTGATTCTGTTCTGTTTGATGAAATAAAAATCTGCGAGACCTTATTGTATAATTTACAAAAAGTAGCAGATCAACACCACGGACAACTACATGTTATTGACTTTGGAGGTTCGTTGGGGAGCACTTATTTTCAAAACAGAGAATACTTAAAAAACATTACTACTTGTCATTGGAGCATCGTTGAACAGCCCAATTACGTAGCCGCAGGGAAAGACTACCTAGCATCAGACGAACTTCATTTTTACAATTCAATCAAGGAAGCGCAGCAAGAGCACGCTCATGATGTATTGATTCTTTCGAGCGTTTTACAATACTTGCCCAACCCATACGATTGGATGTTGGAAATGAAACAGTTTGATTTCGAAACCATCATCATCGATCGTACGGCTTTTGTAAAACGAGAAAAAGATCGCATCACGAAACAGATTGTTCCACCATCCATTTACGAAGCAAGCTATCCAGCTTGGTATTTTAATGAAGAGAAATTCATTGAATTCTGGAGTGATAAATACACCATAGAAGATACATTTGACAGCGGTTTCGACCCATCTGAGTTTATCGACAACGAGTGGACTTATCGCAATGGCTTTATTTTGAAGAGAAAAAAATGACATTAAATTTTTGCACCCTTTTTAACTCGAGTTACCTCAGTCGTGGATTGGTGATGTATCAATCTTTAGAAAGGCATTGCAAAGATTTTCATTTGTATATCTATGCCTTCGATGATAAATCATTCGAAGTATTGCGCAAGCTAAATCTCAAGCATGCGACCATTGTAAGCCTGAAAGAATTTGAAAGCCCTGAATTGCTTGCTGTCAAGAAAGATCGTTCGGCAGCCGAGTATTGCTGGACATGCAGCGCTTCGACGATTCACTACTCAATTACTCAGTTCAATCTCAGTAACTGTACTTACATCGATGCAGACATGCTTTTCTATAGCGATCCACGTGTGCTATTCGAAGAAATGGGTCATAACTCAGCCTTGATCACCGCACATCGATACACCGCAAAGTATGATCAATCCGCTATCTCAGGAAGATACTGCGTGCAATTCGTTACCTTCAAAAATGATGAAGCAGGAATGAAAGTCCTCGAATGGTGGCGTCAGTCTTGCCTTGATTGGTGCTATGCACGAGTTGAGGATGGAAAATTCGGTGACCAGAAATACCTCGATGAATTCCAACCACGATTTGGAAATGTTCATGAGCTACAGCACCTCGGTGGAGGTCTTGCTCCCTGGAATATTCAACAATATACTTTTGGAAAAAATGGCCAAGAGCTCATCGGCACCGAAAGCGCAACTGGCAAGACATTCCAGCCAGTATTCTTCCATTTCCACGGATTGAAATTCTTCGAAAACAACATCTTAAGTCTTACCGGAGAATACTATGAGATTGCTCCCGAAATCATTGAGAAATTCTACAAGCCTTACGTTGCCCTTCTTAACCAAGCTAAGCAAGAAGTATTGGCTGTGGACAGCAGTTTCAACCCTCATGGTTCTGCCGGTATTTCTCCTTATCCGCCCTTAAATTTCATCACCATTATTCGCTTCTATCTAAGCGGAGTAAAGAGATCATTGAAAAACGTATTAGGCACGGGTTTGCGCGACCGTATCGCCCGCCATTACTATTTCTACAACGATAACGATTTTCATGCTTAACTTTGGGCTGAATACAAGTTATGGCCCATCTTATCGATCTAAAAACCTTTACTGACGCGCGCGGAAATTTGACCGTGGTTGAAAAGGTATTACCCTTTGATATCAAGCGTGTTTTTTACATCTACGGAGTAGATGATTCCAAGCGCGGAGGACATCGTCATCACAAGACGATTCAGGCGGCGGTTTGTATTCAAGGTGCCTGCACCATTTATAACAACGACAACAAAAGTGAAACGGATTGGAGATTGGATCAACCCAATAAATGCCTCATTCTTGAACCTCAAGATTGGCATACCATGTTTGACTTCACACCAGACGCCATTTTGATGGTATTTGCGAGTGAAGAGTTTGATCCAGCAGATTATATTCATGAACCCTACTAAGGCATGATAGAATACGAGAATATTGGAAAAGTAAACGCCCCTTTCGCTGCGGAATATGCCACCGCATTTCAAGAAGTGATGGATAGCGGTTGGTATATCCTGGGAAATAAAGTCAAGCAATTCGAATCTGAATTCGCTGCATACTGCGGCACCAAGCATTCTATTGGACTTGCGAATGGACTTGATGCATTGATCCTTGCATTAAAAGCATACGATTTCAAACCAGGCGACGAAGTAATAGTACCCAGCAATACTTACATCGCAACAATACTCGCAATCGTTCACAACGGATTGAAACCAATTCTCGTTGAGCCAGACATTACCACCTACAACATAGACCCCAAGCGCATTTCAGAAAAAATCACCTCACGCTCAAAAGCGATTTTGGTGGTTCACTTATATGGAAAAATGTGTGCGATGGATGAAATCATGAGCCTTGCTGATAGCAATGGATTGATAGTCATTGAAGATTGCGCGCAAGCACATGGTGCGCACCTCAACGGAAAGAAAGCCGGTAATTGGGGACATTACGGCGCATTCAGTTTTTATCCAACAAAAAATTTAGGCGCACTTGCTGATGCAGGAGCAGCTACTACCAATGATGATGCGCTTGCACTTAAAATGAGCACGCTTCGCAATTATGGAAGTCAAAAAAAATATTATAACGAAGTAGTAGGATACAATTCTCGATTGGATGAAGTGCAGGCAGCATTCTTGAGCATCAAACTCAGAAGACTCGATGATATCAATGCGCACAAACGTTCATTGGCGAAAATGTATCTTGATCAGTTGAATGATCAGTTCATCAAACCAATCGTGCAAGAAGGATATTTCGATGTGTATCACATCTTCAATATTCGTCATCCCAAGCGAGATGAATTACGTGATTATTTATTAAGCAAAGACATCAAAACGGATATTCATTATCCTGTTGCACCGATTGATCAACAAGCAATGAAAGGGATTCTGGATGGACAAGACAGTGAAATTGCAAGAGAGATTCACGCTACAACTTTGAGTTTGCCCATTTCTTTTTTCCATAAAAAAGAAGAAATTCAAACCGTCATTGATGCACTCAACGCCTTTTAAAAATGGCTAGTTTATCCATCATCACTATTAATTACAATGATCTTGAAGGATTGAAAAAAACCACGCAAAGTGTTTTTTCTCAAACATTCAAAGACATCGAGTACATCGTAATTGATGGTGGATCTTCCGATGGAAGTGCTGAATATATTCAGCAACACTTGGATCGTTTTTATTATAGTATTTCAGAGAAAGACAAAGGCATCTTTAATGCTCAAAACAAAGGTTTAGCGCAGGCTACCAGCGACTATTGTTTGTTCTTAAACTCTGGAGATTGTCTTGCAAATGACAATGCAATTGCAGAAGTCATGTCACAAAATTTAGAGGCCGACCTCATACTTTGCAACATGGGATTTGTATATGATGATGGCGTACAAATCAGAAAGCAATCGAAAAATATTGATTTCAAATTATTCTCCACATCAT
Source organism: Flavobacteriales bacterium (assembly GCA_027491215.1). Classification (GTDB taxonomy): domain Bacteria; phylum Bacteroidota; class Bacteroidia; order Flavobacteriales_D; family Sanyastnellaceae; genus JAIXWP01. Next base: position 45,973 of record JAIXWP010000074.1, read on the forward strand.
CGATATGGCATCCTGCAACGCTTATCAAACGCAGTGTATTTGAGCTTACGGGACCATACAATGAATCTTTTAGAATTACAGCAGACTATGATTTTTTCCTCAAAGCCATTTGGAAATATCATGCAAGCTATCAGCGTTTGGATGTAGTATTATCAAACTTCGATACCACGGGAGTCAGCTCAAATCCGGAGCATGCACAAAAGCATCAAGACGAGCGTATGCGTGTTCAAGCGCAGTATTTCACCGATGAAGAATTAAATGAGTCATTGGAAATTCAGGCAAGAGAAAAGTCACTCTTGACCAAAGTCGTTCGAAAAATCAAACGAATATTTATTCCCAACGCATGATGAGTGCCGAAGGAAAAATATCTGTGATTGTGCCGAACTATAATTACGCGCACTACTTGCCGGAGCTCCTTGCGTGTCTTCAACAACAGAGCTACCCTAATTGGGAATGTATCATCGTAGATGATGGCAGCTCAGACAACAGCATTGAGTTGATCGAATCTGCTATAAAAGATGATTCGCGTATTATCCTCATCCAACAAGAGAACGCTGGTCCAGCTGCGGCCCGCGCCAATGGCATACAAAGAGCATCTGGAGACTATATCCAACTCATAGATGCGGATGATTATATATCAAAAGAAAAATTCGAAAGAGCATTGAATATTTTCAATGAGCAGTCCACGATAGACATTGTCTATTCAGACTATCGATTCGTGGATGTGCCATTCACCAAAGAATGGAAAGAAGATTTCAGAAAAAATAAAGTCGGTTCTCAACCTTTTATAGATTTTCTATCGCGATGGGAATTAGACCTTATGATCCCCATACATGCTTTTCTTTTTAGAAAAAGTTGTTTTGATCGTTGGGGCAGTATGGACCCTCAATTTCAAACTCACGAAGACTGGGACCTACATCTCAATTTTTCATTGAACGGTGCTCGATATCACTATGACGATCATGTGGGCGCTTATTATCGCATTCATGGCAGCAGTTCTTCAAGAACAGATCTAACCAAGAATCGACGCGACATTGCATTGGTCCTAGCGAAGTACTTATCATTGGTACGAAATGATTTTGAAAAAAGAATTTGGCGCGAGCGTTATTTTCAAGCAATAGCCTCATTCATCATTGATGCTCGAGTGCGTAAACAAATCAACTGGCAACGAGTGATGGATCATCCTATCCCGCGCAGTTTAAAACGCGCTGCTGTTTGGAGCAGTCCCCTATATTTGATTCCTAAGATATTCGGCAAACTTGCAAGGTGAAAGAAAGCATCGACATATCGATTGTTATTGTCAACTACAATGTGAAAGACCTTGTACTGGCTTGTCTTAAGAGCATTTATGCTCTTACCAATCCCGCGTTGCGTTTAGAAATTTTTGTGGTAGACAACGATTCTAAAGATGGCAGCAAGACTGCCATTCCCGAAGCATTTCCTCAGATTCATTTTATAGATAATAATTTCAACGCAGGATTCCCTGCAGCGAATAACCAAGCATTCAAACTAGCCCAAGGCCGATATATCTTCATGTTGAATCCGGATACGGAATTGAAAGATGATAGCATCGGTAAGTTATATCAATACCTTGAAGCACATACTCAAGTAGACATGTGTGCGCCAAAACTCTTGAATAGTGATTTATCCTTTCAGCAAAGTGTGTGGCGCTTTCCGACATTGACTTCGATCTTTTTAGAAATGCACTACCTGCATGCACTCAATGGAAAGAAAGATTACCGTGATCAAAATTTTCAAGAATCATTTAGTGCAGAAAGCGTTTCAGGTGCAGCAATATTCTTCCGAAGAGAACTACTTGAATCAGTAGGTTACCTGGATGAAAAAATGTTTTGGATTGAGGATATTGATTTCTGTTATCGCGCAGTGAAAGCTGGAAATACGTTGATGTATCTGCCTGAAGCAACAGTTGTTCATCACATCGGACAAAGTGCTAAGAAGAATTACAACATCTCTATTTCAAATCAAATTTGGAATAAAATAAAATTCTTTAGAAAACACTACTCTGCGGGCGCTACCTTCTTAGTGAAATGCATGAGTGCATATCATGTTGTCATTAAATTTGTGATGTTCAGTTTGATGTCACCGTTTTCCGTGATCTATCAGCGCAAGGCGAGCGCTTATGTTTACACATTCAAGCGAGTATTCAATCCACCTGATGGCATTCAATGAGCAATTCAAAAAAAATACTCATCACCGGTGGTACTGGATTCATTGGCCAGCACTTGATTGCATTGTGGAAGAAGCAGCACACACTCTACGTTCTTTCGAGAAAAAAGAACATTACAATAGACGGCGTTGAAATATTGAATGGCGATCTCAGCTCCATTCATCAACACAAAGAAATTCTCGCAGAAATAGATTTTGTGATCAACATAGCAGGAGATAAAAAGAACGTCGCTCTAATGCAAGCCACGAATGTCGAGGGATTGCGACACTTGCTTGAAGCGATATCTGAATTTCCAACCAAAGTACTTCACGTTTCCAGCGCAGGTATCTATGGCATCGAACAGCAAGAGCACGATGAAATCACAGAAGAAACGATTTGCCTTCCTAACAACACCTACGAGAAAAGTAAATTCGAGGCAGAAATTATACTGAAAGCTTGGGGAGACCGTCATGCTGATCGCTACATCGCTATTCGACCTTCAAATGTATTTGGACCATTGGATCCATCCAATAAACTATTGACGCTCTGTAAAGCGCTTCAGTCGGGCAAATTCTTTTTTATTGATAAAGGTGCATTGGTCAATTATGTAAGTGTGACCCAAGTCGTACATGCCATTGATCAGTTGATAAAGACCAATCGTTTTGAAAACAACTTCTTCAATGTGAATGCACCAATGACGATTGCCCATTTCATTGAACTTCTTAGAACACATTTGGGTAATACCCCAGAACCCAAGACCATTCCAGCATTCCTTAAGCCTTTGGTGTTTATCGCTGCCAAGTTTTTCGACCTCATGCCAAAGCGATTACAGTTTTTCAATTCTGGAAAGTACCGTGAACTCACGTCTCACAAGTACTATAACGTACAAAAACTGGAGCGTTTCATTTCATTCGAGCATACCAAAGACCTCGAGACGGGTATTGAAAACCATATCGAAAACTTCAAGAAACAAGGGCTTCTATAGCCTTAAAAAACGAGCTTATTGAGTAAATTTGAGCCTTAAATCCAATCGCTCCGATGACGATATTGCTTTTAGGTGAAAATGGTAGTGTGCATATCCAGAAGTGGATCCGTGCTTTAGCGGACCGACCTGGCATTAAGATGCATGTGATTACCTACGAGCGCGGAGTGATGTATGATGATGTTACTTATCATTTTCTAAAACCTGTCACTAATACAAAACTCGATTATGTACTCAACGCCTCTCGCGTGAAAGCCATCATTCGAATAGTGAAGCCGGATTTAGTGCATGCGCATTACGCAACGAGTTATGGTTTTATGGCAGCCCAGAGCAATTTCCATCCTTTGATCATCACAGGGTGGGGTGCAGATATTTTCGACAGCCCAAGACAATGGGTAATGCGCCAGATGCTGCAATATAGCTTTCGCAAAGCGGATGGGCTATCCGTGCTATCTCGCATCACTCGAGAGGAAATGAAAAAATATACCGACAAGGAAGTTCGATTGATTCCTTTCGGAGTAGCTACGGAAAAATTTAATGAGTGCGACCGCACCAACCGAACGATCGTTCGGGTTGGAACAGTAAGAACACTGACCGAAAAATACGGCATCGAATATTTGATTCGCGCATTTTCAATTTTAAGAAAGAAATACCAACACATCCATCTCGACATTGTTGGAGACGGCCCCCAGCGTGGCTTTCTTGAATCGCTTGCAAAAGAATTAGCTGTTTCTGATCACATAACCTTTCATGGCTATGTGAATCAAAATAGTGATTTCGAGAAATACAAATCGCTGCTCGATAGCTTCGATATCTTCACCATTCTTTCGATCATTGATTCGGAAACATTTGGTGTTGCCTCTGTCGAAGCTTCTGCATGTGGCTTGCCCGTAGTAGCAACGAAGGTCGGTGGATTACCTGAAGTAGTAAGCGATCATCACACAGGATTGTTGGTTCCTCCAAAAGATCCGGAAGCAACAGCCGCAGCATTAGAAAAATTAATTGTCGATGAAGCATTGAGACACCGCATGGGGCGTGAGGGACGTGAATACGTGCTCGCAAACTATGATTGGAAAAAGAATGTCGATCAAATGATAGAGTTCTATCGCTCACTAATTTCGAAGCAATCATGAGAATCGTCATTCTAAGTCAATACTTCCCACCCGAGGTTGGTGCGCCACAGAATAGGCTTTACGAGCTCGCTGTCCGTTTACAGGAACGCGGCGCAGAAGTGACTATTCTCACCGCGATGCCCAACTATCCGCAGATGGTAGTGCATGAGCAATACAAAGGGAAGTTCTTTGTATCCGAGGAGATGAATGGATTGAAGGTGCTCCGCTCATGGATCTATGCCTCTACTTCAAAGGGAATATTGAAAAGACTTCTCAATTATTATTCGTTTGTATTTAGCTCGTTTTGGATTGGATTATTCAAACTGCCAAAACATGATTTTCTATTAGTAGAAAGTCCTCCTCTATTTCTTGGAAAAACAGCTTTTGCTTTAACCAGATTAAGAGGCTCGAAAATGATTTTCAATGTCAGCGATCTTTGGCCTGAAAGTGCAGAGAAACTTGGCATTGTAACGAATAAATCATTTCTAAAAGCCGCAACAATTCTCGAAGAGTTTTTATATAGAAAGTCCTTTTTAATCACTGGACAAACACAAGGAATTTGCAAAGACATTCAAACCCGCTTTCCGAAGAAAGATCTCTTTTGGTTGCCCAATGGTGTAGACATGAACTACTACTCCATCGATCAAGTAGAGAGTCATTGGAGAAAAGAAAATGGTCTTAATGATGATGATTTCTTACTTCTTTATGCAGGTATAATCGGCCACGCGCAAGGTTTAGAAGTAATTCTTCATGCAGCATCACAAATTCAATCTCATTCGAAAATTAAATTCTTGTTGCTTGGAAGCGGTCCAGAACGCGACAAACTGATGGCATTGAAAGAAGAACTTCGTCTTACCAATGTCCATTTTTTAGATGCAGTGGGTAAAAAAGAAATGCCCCCGATTGTGAAAGCAGCGGATGTTGCAGTTATTCCACTCAAGAAACTCGACCTTTTCTTAGGAGCGATTCCATCCAAGATATTTGAAAATTTAGCAATGAAAAAGCCCATTCTTCTTGGGGTTTTAGGAGAAGCAAAAGAATTATTTATTGATAACGGAAAAGCTGGTCTGGCTTTTGAACCCGAGAATGCAGAAGATCTAGCACAAAAGACGCTACAACTTTTTCAAAACAGAAATGAATGCGCTCAGCTCGGTGAAAACGGATATCAATATGTTAAAGATAATTTTACCCGCGATCTCATTGCCCAGCGCTTCTGGGAAAAGCTACAAACCATCCACTCCACGAAGTAATAATCATATGATTCGACTGACCATCGTTTTTCTTGTGACATTGTTTTCATTGAATATCTACGCTCAAATGAATCCATCTAACCAGTACACTACTCCCCAACCATACTTAGAATGGATGTTCGAAAAGGAGCCTGGTTCTTGGAACCTTGCAAAAGTTCCTGGGTGCATTCATACCGATCTAGAAAATCTCGGGATGATTGAAAACCCACTGATTGGAATCAATGAAAGCCTTTGTCAATGGATCGGAGAGCGTGATTGGAACTATTCTACTTATGATTTCACTGTGCCAGATGAAATATTTAATTCCAATGTCATCAGACTTAAATTCCATCAACTAGACACTTATGCAACAGTGTTTCTCAACGATCAAAAATTATTTGTTGCTGACAATGCTTTCCGAGCTTACGAGGTAGATGTAAAACCATTTCTCAAAAAAGAAAAGAATACCATGCGTGTGGAGTTTAAATCTCCCATCACCATAGGCAAACAAAAAATTCAAGAACTAGGATATCCTATTCCCGGCGCTGATATGCGCGCAGTAACGCGTAAACCACAGTACCATTATGGTTGGGACTGGGGCCCGAAACTGGTAACAATGGGAATCACGGGGCCGATAGAATGGATAGCATACAACGAAGCGAACATCACAGATTTTTACATCCATCAAAAATTTATTTCTCAAGAAAAAGCAGAGATCGAAGCGCGCACCTCCATTCACAGCACCGTCGAAGGATTTATAACACTCACAATTCGACATACCAATCAACTAGAACCAAACATTGTCAGTTTAAAACTATCAAAAGGCATCAATGAATTTATCATTCCGCTAAGCATCGACAATCCAAAACTATGGTGGTGCAATGACCTTGGCGAACAATTCCTTTATGACTTCAGCCTAGAAGCATCTATAGACGAAAAGAAAGTGGCTGAAAAGCGTATCAAAACAGGCTTGCGCAGCATTCGCTTGGTGACAGAAAAAGATGATGTGGGAGAAACATTTTACTTCGAATTAAACGGCAGACCAGTGTTTGCAAAAGGAGCCAATTATATTCCTATTACCATGCTTCCTGGTGTTGCAACTCGAACAGATTATACCAATCTGCTATCACAATGTCAAAGCAGCCATTTCAATATGCTACGTGTATGGGGCGGTGGCTATTATGAAACAGAAGATTTCTACGAATTATGTGACAGCCTTGGAATCATGGTATGGCAAGACTTTATGTTTGCTTGCAGCATGTATCCGGGAAATGCTGCCTTTCTGCAAAACGTACAATTAGAAGCAGACTATCAAACCAAGCGATTACGCAATCACCCATGCATCGCGTTATGGTGTGGCAATAATGAAAACGCCGAAGGCTGGGAGCGTTGGGGTTGGCAGATGGGGTTAAGCGATAAAGACAAAGGAAAATTAAACAAAGCATACACTGATGTATTCAATGAAATACTTCCTAATACCGTACTAAAAAACCATCCACAAATCAACTATTGGGAAAGTAGTCCACGATTCGGAAGAGGCGATAAGCGTAGCATCACAGAAGGCGACTCGCACTACTGGGGATTATGGCATGACGAAGAACCTTTCGAAATATTAAACGAGCGTGTGCCAAGATTCATGAGTGAATACGGTATGCAGAGCTATCCCAATCTCAATGTGCTTGAGGAAATTATTACCACCAATTCATTCGATATAAATGACCCAGGAATGGTCCTTCACCAAAAACATCCACGTGGAAATAAATTGATGAATGACTACATGAAGCGTTGGTTTGATGTAGACCAATTATTAAAAAATAATCAATCCGATTCGACATTTTATAATTCAGATTTCGCATTCTACGCGCAGTTAACACAGTCGGTGCAAGCCGAAGGAATATTAATGGGAATCGAGGCTCACCGTAGAAACATGCCCTATTGCATGGGAACATTGTTCTGGCAGCTAAATGATGTGTGGCCTGCCCTATCCTGGAGCGCTATTGATTATAAATATCAACCCAAAGTATTGATGTATGCACTTCAAGATGCATACGCACCCATTCTTATCAGTCCGATTTTAGAAAATGATTTCTTAAACATCCATTATATCAATGATGGCATTGAGGAGAATCCACTAGTTAAAATCGAAATCTTTATTTCGAATGAAAATGGAGAAATCATTTTCGATGAAATTGTAGAGCATTTTCCGCTGACCAATAACTGTATTTTCTTCAGTAAAAAAATCCAAGAAGTCATAGGCTCGAAATCTCCTGAGAACCTTCTCATCACAGTAAATATGAGCACCCTGGATGGTGAGTTATTTAGAACAAGATCGAAAAAATTAGTTGGAAAAAGCAGCCAAGGACTTCGCCTAATTATCTCAGAATACGACGGCGGAGTTTATATTGGTCGATGACAGAAATCTCGATTCCGCTGCGCTTATTCGAAATTCGAGATTCGAGATTCGGGATTCGGGATTAGGGATTCGGGATTCGGAATTCGGGATTCGGAATTCGAAATGCGGCTCTCCACGGATTGGGCCAGTCCCTCGCTATAGATTTAAAAATATTCGCTTAGCTCATATTTTAAATCTAACGCTCGGGAACCCATTGCGCCTCATAAGAATGCAAAAAAGTCAAAAAAGTGGCGAGCGGTGCGGTCTAGGAGATTTCGAATTGAGAATTGAGAATTCCGAATAAGCGAAGCGGAATTCCGAATTAGCGAAGCGACATCGAGAA
>JAIXWP010000008.1 GCA_027491215.1 Flavobacteriales bacterium
GAAGCGAGTACAATTATGAAATATACGTGGATCATTTTATTGCTTGTTTTTACCTCGTTTACAACGACGGATGGAAACACCGCTCCTTGCTGCGAAAATCCAGCAGTGTGGGGTTTCTATGGCCACAAGCGATTGAATGAACTTGCCGTATATACACTGCCCGAAGAAATATTCGGTTTCTATAAATCGAATATGGATTTTCTCATAGAGCACTCCGTCGATCCAGATAAAAGAAGATATGGTGTTAAAGGAGAAGCGGAGTGTCACTATATCGATATGGATAGATATTGCTTCGACTCTGCCGGTTGTGACCCGTTTAAAAATGTACCTAAGCACTGGAATGATGCAGTAGCCATGTACACCGAAGACACCCTACGCGCTCATGGCATTGTGCCTTGGCATGTAAATCTTATGGTGTACAAACTAACTAAAGCTTTCAAAGAGGAAAACCTATCGCGAATACTTCACCTCTCTGCAGAGTTAGGACATTACGTCGGCGATTCGCATGTTCCCTTGCATACAACAAGTAATTACAACGGTCAAAAGACAGGGCAGCGAGGTATTCACGGTTTTTGGGAAAGTCGCGTACCAGAGCTGTATGACAATCAGTATGACTTCTTCGTAGGTAAAGCAGAATATGTTCGATCTCCGCTTGATTTAATTTGGACAAAAATCAGAGGTTCATATGCCGCAGTTGATTCAGTGTTAGGATTCGAAAGACAATTGAATGAGACCTTTCCATCGGATCAAAAATATTCTTACGAGGTAAGAGGCCAAGCACAATTGAAAGTTTATAGTGAAGACTACACGAACGCATATCACCAAATGCTCAATGGCCAGGTGGAGCGCAGGATGAAAAGCGCTGTTATCACCATCGGTAGCCTTTGGTACACTGCATGGGTAGATGCAGGGCAACCTGACCTTTCGAAATTCTATAATGTCAAAGACATTATTGCCTTGAGCGACGAAGATTTATCTCCAAATAAACCCGATTCATTGCGCATTCGTGATCATGAATAGAGTGTTCATCTTTGAAAAATGAAACTTTATACTTCTTTGACCGTAGAAAGTCTCGAATTAAAAAGTAAAATGAAAAAGATTGCATTCACCCTATTAATCTTTTGCACTTTTCTAAATGTATGGTCACAAACTCCACAAGTCATGTTCTACGGTTATGTAGAAGAAGGCAAATTGGAAGTTGAAGAGACTGACAAAAAGAAACGTTCGAAAGAAAAACCTGCAGCAAAGCTAGCAGGAGTCAATGTGTACGTCTATGAAGGCGAAACGCTCCTCAGCACACAAACAGCAAGAGAAACTGGCTTCTATGCAGCTATTCTCAATAGCGGCAAAACCTACCATGTAGTATTTGAGAAAGAAGGCTACTTCTGCAAAAGCTTTGAGCTCGACTGCACTAATGTCACTTATCCGACTGAAGATGCAGCTATTAAATGTTTGACTGATGTATCGCTTTTCAAAAAAGTAGACGATGCTGATTTATTAAACTTATGTAAAGTGCCTTTTGCAAAAGCAAAATTTGATAATAGCATTCACAATTTGGTGTGGGATATGGAATATACCGCACGCCTCAAGACTAAATTTCAAACCTTGGCTCAGCCATACTACACAGCCGAAGCAAAGTAAAATACCCGAATATTATACTTAGAGTCCCGTATTTTATGCGGGACTCTTTTGTTTTATCTTCGCCCTCAACCTTCGGTAAGATGACCAAAACCACGACTAAACAACTACTCTGGCTCGATCTACTTCGCGGCATCGCTGCCCTTATTGTTCTAATGGGACATTTGAGATCTGTGCTCTTTCAAGATTACGAGAAGATTCAAAATCCTAATGCAATAGCAAAGGCATTCTATTTCATCACAGGATTTGGACACCAAGCAGTCATACTCTTCTTCGTCCTCAGTGGTTTTTTTATCATCAAGAGTATACATGACGCTCATGCAAAAAACAATTGGTCGTGGAAGCAATATTTACTCAATAGACTTTCAAGACTTTGGATGGTATTAATTCCTGGATTAATTCTAGGTGCTTTTTGGGATCAATTAGGTCTCTATTTAAACCCTCAATTCGATATTTACACCGGTGCGATCGAACATCTTGTTTACTTCAATCCTCAGGGCCATTTAGGGCTTGGGGTTTTTCTCGGAAATCTATTCTTTCTTCAGACCATCTTCTTTCCTACATACGGAACTAACGGCGCACTATGGAGTCTAAGCAATGAATTTTGGTACTACATTATTTTCCCTTGCCTCTATATTGCCTATCAAGTGCGCACTACAATTAGTAGAAAAATCATTTTCTTCTTTATCGGGATGCTATTGCTTTCAGCATTTCAGTATTTCAGTATGGATATAGCAACACATCCACGTGACTATTTCTTCATTTGGATGTTTGGTGGACTGTCCCTATTTCTTTCAAGACAACCTCTCCACCTCTTTAAAACACCGATTACATCTGTTATATTAGCAGGGATGCTCATTGGAATGCTCATTGGAATACGCATTCAACTTTTACCTCTAATTTTCAATGATTGGGGATTGGGAGTGATAACACTGCTTCTTGTTTGTGGTCTATCACAAATTGAAATGAAACCTTTGTGGCTGCAAAAGATTAGTAGTTTTTTATCGAATATTTCTTACACGCTATACATCGTCCATTTGCCTTTCGTTGTGTTTATTTCAAGTCAAATGGCTTCGCAGCGTCTAGATTTTAGTACCGCTAACTTGATAAAATATTTAGGAATATTCTTCGTGGCAATCCTCTATGCCTATTCAGTGTATTATCTATTTGAACGAAATACAAATCGCGTTAAAAATTACATTCAGAAATTCATCAAATAAAAAAAGGGTCCATAAGGACCCTTTTTTATATTGTTCTTTTTATAAAAGCTTATTGCTTCACAAACTCAATAGAAGACTTCAAACCGTCTTGTGTCAAAGTGATGTGGTAAACTCCAGATTCTAAAGCTTCGATGTTTAGGCGTTGTTGCGCACGTGCAGCGAAGTTCATCTTTTGCTCAATTACAACTCTTCCTAGTGCATCAGTTACACGAACTGTTGCATTTTGAACGTTTGCATTAAGAGTAATGTTCAATTGATCTGCAGCAGGATTAGGGAAAATATTCAATCCAAATGGGTTTGCAGATAGTTCATTGATTCCAACAACAGCAGCGTTAACTTCTACACGCTCACTCACACACTCAATGCTTTCTTGTTGGATTTTCCAATCGTAGAAATAATAGTAATAAGAGTTACCGAAAGTTGATCCAGTGATCTCACCCACGCTACCAATAGCGTAAGGATAAGCAACACCAGCATTATTTCGGAACAAGTTATTTTCAACGCAACCCAATTGAAGACCACCACCAACTGGAACAGCGAAGTTCAAGTCAACGATTGTAGTACCTACTGGGATATTCACTGTTGCTTGAGCAAGTACGTTTCCGTTTGCATCAGACAATTGAATTGTGCGGTTACCAGCTACTCCGTTTGCAGGAACATAGCAAGTCACTTGCTGAAGAGTGAATGGTTCAGTAACATTGAAGAACAACTGACCACCTGTTGATGGTAAACCACCATTTGACATATCCAATACCTTTCCTCCAGTTTCTTCAATACCACCGTGAATAGTAGTAGATTGAACCCAGTAAGAAGCTTGGTCATTTACGTATGGTGTTGTGAAAGTATTACCAGTACCTAAAACTTCTGTTGAAGTTTCAGTTGCAAACCACTCCAAGTTAGAACCTGTAGCAGTCAATTCAATATTTCCTGGCTCACCTACTTGAACGTCATTAGCTGACGGCGTTGGAGCGCTTAATACAACAACTTCAATAGCATTACTTTGAAGTAAGTTTCCAGAACATGATCCGTTAACGTTTACATAGTAAGTACCTGACTCAGTTACCGCGATGCTTGCACTGCCTTGTTGACCATTGCTCCAAGAATAATTTTGTCCGACTGTTGAAACTAATTCAACACTTGAACCTTGGCAGATAGTCGTTTCTCCAAGAGCAGAAACTGCAGGCTCTTCTTCTGAAATAACTTCAACTTCAACAACATTAGAAAGTGCTACGCAGCCTTCCTCGTCGAATACGTAAACGCTATAATTCCCTGATTGAGAAACAACGTTATTCTGAGTATCTACACCATTGCTCCATGCATAAGTGCTGCCTGCAGGTGCACTCAGGGTCAATGTTTGACCTTCACATATTTGAGTTGGTCCATCAACAGAAATAGCAATTGGATCAAGCATACAAGAAGATTCCAATACGTTATGTTGTGTGTTGATTGCAGGATTTGCAACTGAAGTTACCATTCCGCTTGGCCAACGAATAACCACTTGATCGATTGAAGTAGCTTGTCCAAGACCAAAGTGTGTGATCAAAGATGAAGCTGGATCGAAGCTTTCACCCGCTCTTACTTCACGAATTTGAACACCCCAATCTCCATAGATTTCAACTCTAGCACCGATTGCATGTTTGTTTGAAACGATACCATCAAGATCAAACTTAACCCAGTTGTTATTATTTGTTGCGTTCATGTACATGGTGCTTCCGCGAACCACATCAAGGAAACCATCATTATTAAAGTCACCAATACCACCACTAGAAAAAGCTAGTGAGCTTCCAGTGAAAGTTCCATTACCATTGTTCCAATACATTTCGTTTGACATTTCAGAGAAAATATCTACGAAACCATTGTTGTCAAAGTCACCAGCGTCGCAGTTCCAAGCACCAAGATCAGAAGCATTGATTCCAGTCGATGCAGTGATGTCGGTGAAAGTTCCGTCGCCGTTATTTCTCATGAATTTGTTTGCCCAAGCGTGGTTTACAGTGAAAGCATCAAAGTCGCCATCGTTGTCGAAATCTTCGAATACCGTAGCCCAGCTTTGGTCGCCATCGTTCATGTTTGCTTCTGGGCCAACACTTGTATAAGTGCCATCGCCATTATTTCTATATAGCAAATTGATACGCTGTGGGTCACCTACTGGAGCACCACCTCTGCATTTTGTAATATATAGGTCGCTATCATAGTCATTGTCATAATCCACCCAGATTGCAGCATAGTTACCGCCTGCATCTAATGTATTGATCAATGAAAAGTCAAGTTCAAGTACTCCATTTACGTTTCTGTATGGATGACTTTGGTCTACGTCATGACAAACGAAAGAATCAAGATTACCATCGTTATCGATGTCAGAGAAGGTAGTACGCTGAGAGAAGATATACTGAGGAAAAGCATCTTCAGTATATGACGTCCCATCATCATTTGCATAGACGAAAGAACAAGCATTTCCAGCTCCTAAACAAAGGTCTACATAACCATTACCATCGATATCTGCAGCGCAAATGCTCCATGACGGAAGGTTTTGGATTGCCATTGCTTGAAAGAATGGAGTGAATGAGCCATTCGCATTTTGATAGTCGATGTAGATACCTGAGCTCGATACGCGAACGATATCGTCAAGTCCATCACGATTCATGTCTGCGGCGCAATCAGCATAGCTCGCACCAGTCGTGGTTTGTAGACCAGTGCCCGTACCTGTAAAGGTTACTTGTGCATCAGCTACCATTGAAAAACCGCCGAATAAAGCGATTCCCAATGCCCAACTTTTAAAAGTAAATTTTGGATTCATAGTATTTGGATTGGTTTCAAAGTGTAATAATAAGGATAAACCATCAGATTATCAATGCCCTAAGCGTAAAATTCGATACAAACAAATTCAAGACTCTTAGATTCCTAATAGGGTTGCAAAAAAAAGCCCCCTCACTTTCGTGAGGGGGCTTTTTTGAGAATATCCTTAAATAGATTAGTTCTTAATCAACTTGATAGTCGAAGTGCTATCTGCAATATTCAACTGAATATAGTAGATACCAGCAGCTACATCTGTAATATCGATTTGCTCAAGACGCTGACCTGAATTGTTTCCAAGCTCCTTAGAAACTACTAGGCGACCTTGAGTATCAAGAATATTGTATTCCACTTTCTGACCAGAAAGACCTTCCATATTCAAGAAGAACTTACCAGTTGTTGGGTTTGGATTAACCGTGATAGATACACCGTCAACAAGCTCTTCAACGTTAGTGATTGTAACGTTCTCAGTAAGAGAAGCAACACAACCGCTAGCGTCTGTAACTGTTAATGTATAAGTACCTACAGCAAGGCCTGTTACATCTTCTGAAGCAGACGTGAATCCATTATCATTAGCCCAAGCAAATGTGAATTCAGGAGTACCACCAGAAACGCTTACATTGATGAATCCAGTGTTATTTCCACCGTCACCACCGAAATCATCAAGTGAAACTACTAATACAGCTGGCTCAACAACCTCAGCAGTTTGTTCAGCAGCGAAGAAGCATCCATTGTTATCTAAAACATAGATAGAATAAGATCCTGCAGCAAGACCTTCAAAAGTGTTAGCGTTTTGATAAGATTCACCATCAATACTGTAAGTATATGGAGCAGTACCACCAGTTGCATTAACTGTCAAGCCTCCATCTACTTCACCATTACATGAGATTGCAGATGCACTTGCAGTCGCAGCAACTGCAGGAGTATCTTCTACTACCACTTCGAAAGAAGCAGAGCAACCTTCAGCATCTTCCACACATACAGTATAAGTACCAACTGCTACTGGCGCATAAAGGTCTGTATTGCTGAATGTTCCTGTACAACCAAAATCGTAAGAAAGTGCACCTGTTCCGCCAGCAGCAGCTACGATAACAGTAGCATCATTATCACCAGTACAAGTTGGACCAGTAACGAAATATTCGAATGTAATTGCTGGACCACCTTCTACAACGAATTGTAGTTCTGCAGTACAACCATTTACATCCTGAGCATAAATCATGTAAGTACCTGGAGTAAGGTTATTCAATACCAAGGTAGATGGACCGCCTTCAAGAGTGTACGTGTTATCATCCTCAAGGCTCCAGTCAACATCACCTGTTCCACCGCTCCAAGTAATAACTTGAGTAGCATCTGGAGAGTTGAAACAAGTAGCATCAGCGCTAGCACCTAGAAGAATGTTTAGTGTAGCTGGACTAACCACTGTGAAGTTGCTAGAGTTCATCGTGCAACCATTTTCATCAGTAGCTACAAATCTGTAAGTACCAGCAGGTAGACCACAGAAATCTGCAGAAGGAAGAACCAATTCATTGCCATCTTGATCATTAATAAATGCATTTGAAGGCACGCTTTGAATTCGGAAAGTAACATTACCCGTTCCACCGGTCAAGTCAGCGATAGCACAACCATCCTGATCTCCACCACATGAAATATTTGTAACGCTCACTGAAGAGAACACCATTGGAGCAGTGTATATTTCAACGAATTCAGTCACTTCACATTCACCATAAACACCACCTGGGTTGAATAATTCATTATAGAAGCGACGGTCGCGAGCAGTAATTTGGTAAATACCTTCTCCGATGTTTGCATACTCGTAAGAACCATTTACAACAAAAGCATTACCGCTATTAACGCCTGGGATTTCAACCTCAGTGATATCCTGATTTCCACTTAAGTTAATAACGATAGAACCGTTATTCTGTCCAAAGCAAAGTGGATCAATAGATTCAGTAGTCATTGTAAGAGCACATTCATAAAGACATGTACCATTGTTGAAACCAGCATTTGGATTATAATTTTCAGCAGCTTCATCAGTACAACCAGGTTCGCCGCATCCACCTGTACCGAACGCTAGTCCAGTATAAAGTGTGCTACCGCTTGATTGACCTTGCAGACGACACTGAACGTTGAATGAACCACAGATGCTACCAGTAGTAGTGATCTGAGCGATCAATACTCTATAATCAGCTCCAGCTACTACGTTTACATATGGAGTCCCGTTTGGTTCGTTTGGAGTAGAGTTCCATGCACCTCCAACAGTGGTATTCAAAAGGATGTTTCCATTACCAACTGGGTTAGTGTCAAATGATGATCTCCAAGGCTGAGCTGGATCTTCTACTGCGAACATCAACCCACCTGGGTCAGTATTACATGTTCTTCCAATCGTTACATAAGAATCATATTGAAGCGCTGGAAACACTCCGTAAAGGTTACAGTTGTTATCCGTTGCAATTGTTCCTGATGGTTCTGGGTGATTCCAAATGCCATCTGGAACATTCAAAGCTAATGGAGCTTCATTGAATCCAACCACGTTAAGGACCATGTCCCCAGGGTTAGTAACATCTGCATAGATTCGGTAAGTAGTATGCCCTGCAGGATATCCAGTGATGGTTCCATCATCTGTGTAAACAGGCTCAATTGAGATTGCAACTACTTGCGCCGTACCTACTACACTGCAAAAAACTGCCGCCAAAAGCGTAAGTAAATGTTTCTTCATGTGTCGTTTGATTTTGGTAAAAGGTGATTAAGATTATCCCGCCAAATATAATTGTTTCGTACAAAGTTGCCAACCCTTGTTCAAAAATCTTCATTTTCCAATTCTTATGAACAGAAAAAGGGGCCCGAAGGCCCCTTTTTTATAATAATCTCTACCTATTACTTAACTGCAATAGTGCGAACAGTTCTTTCAGAACCATTGCTGAATTGCAATGCATAAACACCAGCAGCAAGATCGCTAACATTCATCTGAATGTTACGAGTTCCTGATACTGTGCCTAAGTCCATTACTTTAACTGTCTGACCTAGGTTGTTCAACAAGCTAACAACTACTTTACCTGCAGTCGCAGCATTGAATGAAATGTTCATCAAATCAGTAGCAGGAACTGGATAAACTGACAAGTCAGAAACCAATTCGTTTTCACTTACATTCTCAATGATAGTGCAACCATCGCATGTATTATAAGTGAAGCAGAAAGAAAGATCTTGATCATCTTGTCTTTGGAAGAAACGGTTATCTGTGAAACCGCCGTTGTCAATTCCACAACCACCGATTGATGAAAAGTCAGCATTTTCTTCAGTTAGTGAAGTATTGTTTGGACCATAAGCAAACTTGAATGCTGCAGTTTGTGGGCAATAATCTACTACAGTTGTTGAGTAAACTCCGTCACCATCACCATCCAACATTTCAATTGCACCACCTTGGAATCCTGTGAAATCACCGAATACCCATACTTTGTCATCAACACCTAAAACGATGTCTGTAGAAAGTCTTACTTCGAAAGTTACATCGGCAGAAGGATATGCAGTACCGCAATCATCAAATGAACCGAAACATACCACTGGAACTACTTGGTCTTCACCAGCAACTACTGTGATTGAACGGTCGCCTGGGATACCTTCCCATCCACCACCACCAACACGGAACTTGTAAGGATAAGTACCTGGAGCAACTGGAAGAGTGATAGTATAAATTCCGTCACCATCATCATCGCTCATTGGAGAACCTGCACCCCATCCACCTGGGCTGATTGGATCACCCATCAAGTTAACACCAGCTGTAACATAGTCGTTACAAGTCAATGCCATATTAACAGAGAATGTAATCATTGATGGAGCAACACATGCACCACAAGAGTTCCAACATACTACTGGAAGTGAACCAGAACCTGTGATTGCACTCACACGGTTTCCTGAAGAACCACAATCACCAGTGATGTTTTCATTTGGGAAGTCCCAACTGTTACCATTGATAAATTTGTAAGTGATTGATGACATCGGACCAACACTGAATACGCCTTCGTAAACCATGTCGCCATCACCATCTGTCAAGAATAGAACACCTGGTGTCCAGTCTCCGTTGTTTGCGTCATCGTTGTAAGGGTTTTGGAAGTTACCTGCAACAGAAACTCCATCAGGGAAGATATCTTCACCTGCCTCACCAGCAACTCCATCGTTATCTGTATCAACTGTTGACATGTCAACGCTGAAACGAATAAGCGACTCGCCACAGATAGTACAGTTGCCGAAACATACTGGCTCAGATTCTGCTGGTTCTTCACCAACTACGATGAAACGGTTACCATTGCTCATGCTCACAGAACAAGTGTTTGGAACTGATTCACCCCACTCTGTGCCGTTACCATCATTCCAGTTGTCACCATTGATGAACTTATATTCATAAGTACCTGGGATAAGGTTCAATGTAACAGTATAAAGCATGTCGCCATCTTCATCCGTCATTTCGATTGCTGATGGAGTCCAGTTCAAATAGTCTGGGTTTTCTGGTGTTCCATCATAGTTTGGATCTTGAAAGTTACCTGCAATGTGGACGCCCAGTGGATTCACTGTTTGTGTAGCCATGTCCACAGAGAAAGTCACAGGCATTTGAGCAAATGCTGTAGCACTTGCAAACGCCGCGAAAAACAATGCGTAGATTTTTTTCATTGGTATTTGTTTGTTTGGTTTTATACTTGGTGTACTTTTAACACTTTCCAAAAGTAATTATTTTCGTTTCATACAACAACTCAGGATGAAATTTTCGATAAAAGATTTTAAACAATTTGGCAAAATCGCCGTTGCAACGGCCTTTCTTCTGTCTATCAGCTTGTTAAGCGCCGCGAAAAAGCAACCCCAGCTCGTGGAACGTGTCGATCCCGCGAATTGGTGGGTGGGTATGCAATATGATACGCTTGAACTCTTGATCTCAGGCGCAAATATTTCGAAATCAACCTTTACTCTTACAAACTCCCCTTCAAAAATCCTAAAGCAAGAGTTGTCAAAAAATGGAAACTTCATTTATCTCACTTTAGTAATTGCTCCCTCACAGCCAGCAGGGAACCTTCTTTTTTTTTTTTTTTTTCCTCTTTATAAAAAGCCTGTCCCCTTCAGCTACCCTCTGCTGAAAAGAACAGGATATTCACCGAAAGGGATCGATGCATCGGACAATATGTACCTCCTTTTCCCAGATCGCTTCGCAAATGGTGACACCACCAACGATGCGAATGTGAAGATGAACGAAAAAATCGTCGATCGCAAAGCGCTTAAACTTCGACATGGTGGAGATCTGAAAGGAATTCAAGATCATCTCGACTATCTCGAGAATCTAGGAGTAACCGCTCTTTGGATCAATCCTGTTTTGGAAAATAATCAAACCAAAGAAAGCTATCACGGCTATGCGGCCACCGACTCCTATCGAATTGATAGACGATTTGGAAGCAACGAACAATTCAAACAACTATCTGATCAGTGCCATCAGAAAGGAATTAAAATGGTATGGGATGTTGTGTATAACCACTGGGGAATCGATCATATGTTGTATAAAAATTTACCTGATAGCAATTGGGTAAATTGGTTTTCAACCTTTACACGTACATCCTATCGTGCAGAAACTTTACTTGATCCATATGCTTCTGAATATGATAAAAAAATGATGTCAGATGCGTGGTTCGATAATCATATGCCCGACCTCAATCAAAAAGATCCACACCTCGCAAAATATCTTATTCAAAATTCTATCTGGTGGATTGAATATGCATCACTTGACGCTTTCAGAATTGATACTTATGCATATCCTGATCAAAAATTCATGCGTGATCTCAACAACGCATTGCGCCAGGAATACCCAACCATTCACATCTTCGGAGAAACATGGGTACAAGGCTCTCCAATACAAGCTTGGTTCACGGAGAAAAATGGGTTAAATAAAGAATTCTCCTCTGAACTAATTGGTGTCACCGACTTTCAACTTTATTTCGCTATTACTAAAGGATTAAATGAAAACTTTGGCTGGGAAGAAGGATTTAGAAGAATTGAATTAACGCTTTCACACGACATCCTTTACAAGGACGCAAATCGAAGTGTTACTTTCCTAGACAATCATGACTTGAGTAGAATCTACTCGGTACTAAACGAAGATTTAGAAAAATGGAAAATTGCAAATGCAATGATGCTCACCTTGCGCGGTATTCCTTGTATTTATTACGGACACGAAATTTTGATGAAAAACTTTGCGAATCCTGACGCACTGGTAAGAGAAGACTTTCCTGGTGGATGGCCAAATGACCCTATCAATAAATTCGAATACAAAAATCTTGTCGGTAAAGAAAAAGAAGCCTTCGATTTTACTCGCACGCTATTGAATTGGAGAAAACAAAATCCTTGGATAGGATCTTCTAAACTCACACAGTTTGTCCCGAATGATAATACATATATCTACTTCCGAACAAGCGGTGACCAAGTATTGATGTGCGCTTACAGCATGAATGAAAAGCCAATAGATATAGACCTCGCGCGTTTTGCAGAGTGCATTCAAGGCAGAACGAGAGGACAAAATATTCTCACCGGAAACCGTGTGAATTTGGATGGGAAAATTACCCTTGATCCAAAGTCAGCTACCTTGATTCAACTTATGAAGTAACTGAAGGAAGCTTCTCAAACATCTCTCTCCATTCGGCTGGAACTGGAGCGGTTTTTTGTTCGGCATGATTGAAACTTACAAGGACGGAAGCTCCCGTAGATGCAATCACTTCCAAATCATTTTCAATGATCACCACTTTATAGTCCATGGTAAAACTTTTGGTGCCAATGTGCTTGCAGCCAACGTAGATTTTTATCTTATCACGGAGTAGAATTGAACGCTTATAGTCCACTTCATTTCTGGCAACAAGTATTCCGTGCTGCTTCCAATCCCAGCGGCCACCAACTAATTGGTGAAAGAAGTGCATTCGAGCCTGCTCGAAATACGTCAGGTATGTAGCATTGTTTACATGACCCATTGCATCAATATCTGCAAATCTTATTTCAGGTGAATATGGAACTATGTTCATTTCGAGGATTGATTAAATTGTTTCATCCACTCTTCCATTTCTGCTGGATGATTCGCATTGGCCACAAAGCTAGGTGATGATGGAGTGATCATTTTAACATTATGACTCATTAACATCTTTCTTGGACAAGTTTTATTCAATGAAAGCTCTTGCAAGATTACACTCAAGCTACTCGGTTCCCAAATGGCGCAAAGTGGCTCTATCCATTTTTTTTCTTCATTAAAAAAACCTGTTGCCAAAGAGTGAAAATCTCTTTGAGCCATAAGTTCTGAGATTACCTCTGCATTCACCGCTGGCATATCACACGCCACGACAAAGAAAGCGCTATTATCATTTAGCATCAGTGCGCTAGCAATACCGCTAACGGCACCAATTTCAGAGAAACGATCGACCACAAGGTCAACATTTTTTTCCTGAAAAATAGAAACTTGATCCTGGCGACATGAAATAGAAACTTCTAATCCGAGGCTCCTAAATTGGGTCATCAAATACTCAAACTGTGGCACCCCATGATATGAAATCATTGCTTTGTCCATGCCCATTCTTTCACTTCTTCCTCCCGCTAAAATGAGTGCGCGCAACAAAGGAGGTTGCAAATATTTTTTCAAAATGAATGACAGTAATTCTTCTTCCGATCGGAGAATCATTACATCTTTTCGAGAAAAGACTTCATCAAAATAGTTGTGTGCTTCCTCTTCACTGAGGTCTGCAAAAATGGCAACGACATTAGAAAGTTCTTCCTTGCGACGAAGCATGGAACCTTTCTTTGAAGGATTGTATAGTAATATCTGATCACCTCCAGGGAAATGATGTCCGTTGATGATTGCTAGCTCAAGCGACGGATAAAGTGCATTAAGCTTCGAAGCGCTAATCGCAACGTTTGTTTTTATGGTAGATGATTTTTCTCCTATAACAATGGTCTGCGGTTCAAATCCCGCATCCTCGCTATGATCTCCATCGATATACAAAAGCGAATGCTCCTGCAATTTTTGCATCAACGAAATCGCCAAGCGCTCCATGTTTTCGCATGAATCACCTAGTAACGCAATTTCTTTTTTCGCAAAATTGCCCCAACTCTTTTTCGGTAATTTTCCGTGACTCATTTGCTTGAAATAAAATCCTCTTTCCCACCTGTTTTTTCCAACAGTTTTATTTCGGATATAACGATATTGTGTGACATAGCTTTACACATGTCATAGATTGTCAAAGCCGCTATAGATGCACCTGTGAGCGCTTCCATTTCAACGCCTGTTTTAGCGGTGACTTTAGCTTCACAAGTGATCAAAATTGCGCTTTCTGCCTTTTCAATAGAAATACTCACTTTTTCTATAAGCAGGGGATGACAAAGAGGGATGAGCTCATGAGTTCTCTTAGCGCCCATGATTCCTGCTATAATCGCTGTTGGGAAAACAGAACCTTTTTTTGTTTCAAAGGCAATTTTTTCCAACTCGTCAAAAACTTCTTGAGGCAAGAGCACCGTTGCTTGAGCTTTTGCGAAGCGTGCAGTGTTTTCTTTCC
This sequence comes from Flavobacteriales bacterium, assembly GCA_027491215.1. GTDB lineage: Bacteria > Bacteroidota > Bacteroidia > Flavobacteriales_D > Sanyastnellaceae > JAIXWP01. Next base: position 14,210 of record JAIXWP010000008.1, read on the forward strand.
CTCCAACATCCACCATTGCGGCGTCGCCGGAATGATTGATATGCGACAGTTTGTTCATGCCACGAAGGTATAAAAGCCTTCCATATGTAGGGAATATGAAGATTAGATTATATTAGTGTTTGCTTAGCCCTGCAATGCAATCGCCTAAACGAACATACTACCACCTGAAGCGTCATGCCATGACGCTGCTTGGCATGTTCCTAATTTTTGGAAACGCTTGTGCTACGCACATCGTAGGAGGTGAGATATCTTATTCTTATATCGGACCTGGCACATTCAATACCGTTGAATACGAAGTTACATTGACCGTTTATCGTGACTGTGGTCCAACGAATATCAACGGCACCAACTTCGATCCCGATGCATTTATTGGCATTTTCGATGCTGTTACCTTCGATTTTGAAGAAAATTATGACATTCCGCTCAGCTTTAGTAACGTAGAGGAAATCCCTGTTAGCTTGGACAATCCTTGCTTTACCCTTCCTGACGGGCTTTGCGTTGAAAAAGCTGTTTACACTACCACCATTTTTGTTCCTATCAACCCAAATGGATACGTTATTGTTTATCAGCGCTGCTGCCGCAATCCTTCTATTGTAAACTTGAACAACCCGGATGACTCTGGGGTTACGTTTATGGTGACTATCCCGGGCACGAGCGACGCTCCCGGTATGATTAACAGTTCTGCTGTTTTTAATAATTTTCCTCCTGTAGCATTATGTGCAGGTGCAGAATTCGAATTTAATCACGGTGCTACCGATGCTGATGGCGATTCGTTGAGCTACGAATTTTGTTCGCCATTTCTAGGAGCTTCTCCGGATGATCCTGCTCCTACCATTCCTTCCCCTCCACCTTATACTAACGTTTCATGGGCAAACGGTTATTCAAGCGGGAATCAAATAGCTAGTAATCCAGCATTTCAAATCGATCCGTTTACTGGCGTGATTACGGGAACGGCGAATCAAGTTGGACAATATGTGATTGGAATTTGTGTGAGTGAATACCGTGACGGAGTATTGATTAACACTAGCAATCGAGACTTTCAATTTAATGTGACCATTTGTGATCCAAATATTATCGCCACAATTCCGCAACAGACAACACTCTGCGATGGACTGACCGTAGCGTTTAACAACAACTCTACAAACGCGACTTTTTTCCAATGGGACTTTGGCGTGCCTAACATTGATACTGATGTGAGCACACTAACTGACCCAAGCTTTACTTATCCTGAGCCGGGAGATTATTCTGTGATGCTTATTGCAAATCCAGGTTGGCCTTGTGCGGACACTGCGATCTCTACTTTCGATGTACGCTTACCATTAGAGCCATTAATCAGCTTGGATACGGCATTGTGTGCACAAGATCAAGTGCGATACGACTTTAATAGCAATGGCAATTTATCCACTACCGCACAATTTTCTTGGGATTTTGGTTTAGGTGCTACACCAAGCAGTTCTACTAATGCGAATCCATCTGGAATTATTCTCAATTCTGAATCGAGCACTTACACTGTCTCATTTACTGTAATTGACAATGGGTGTACAGACCAAGCGACACTATCCTTTAATAATATTCCTGAGCCTGTAGCGACAATTATCCCTCAAGAAACATTTTGTGCCGGGCTCACCTACACATTTGAACACAATAGTCAAAATGCCACTACCTATGGCTGGGATTTCGGCGTGGGTGGAAGTAATGATTTGAGTGATCTTGAAAGTCCAACTTTCACTTTTCCAGATACAGGGCTGTATGTAATCAGACTAGTTGCCTCTTCGGCATATACTTGTCCAGACACTGCTTTCACGACGATGGATATTTATGAGTTGCTACAACCCTACTTTGATCCCCAAGACCCGCAATGTTTTGACACTCACTCCTTCGACTTTTTTGCAGAGGGTGCAACGACAGAAAACAGTGTATTTTCATGGACATTTGGGCCGCTTGCGAGCGTAGCTTCAACAACAACCAACAATCCCCAGAACATCACGTTCTCAGCGTCGGGAACATATCCTGTAACACTCACTATTTCGGAAAATAACTGCGAAAGAAATTACACCGATGAAGTATGGGTACCTATTCCACCCACCATCGATCCTGAGATCATAGCTCCTGAAGGCTGTCCTGTGCATCTCGCATCTTTTGAGGCCAATGGCTCGTCGGAAACTCCAATGGCATACATGTGGGATTTTGGAGATGGGGAGACCGCATTTGCTGAAACAAGTTCTCATAACTACGAAACCCCTGGCTACTATGACATCTCATTAACTGCTATGACCACTACTGGTTGTGTGAGAACATTAAATTGGAGTGAGAATGATGGTGTGATAGTTTATCCATTTCCAACAGCATCATTCACGACTTCCGCGTCAGAGGCCGACATCCTCAATCCACAAATCACAATTACCAGCACGGCAACGGATGCCACATCTTGTTATTTCTCGATGGGCGACGGTGGTTTTTCTGACGAATGTGAATTCGAATATAATTTTCAGGAGGCGGGATATCAATCAATCACGCAGGTTGTGACCAATTCATTTGGATGCACAGATCGTCTAGAAGGACGTGTATTTATTAGTGGGATGTTGTTTTACGCACCAGCATCATTTTCACCGAACAACGATGGCCTCAATGATTATTGGTGGCCTGTTATGACTGGTGTTACTTCTATGGAATGTGTAATCTATGACCGCTGGGGCACGAAAGTGTTCGAGTCGAACAATATTGACGATGCTTGGATAGGCTCCATCCACGGCGGAGAAAACTACGCCATGGATGGAGTGTATCACTATCACATTCGATTGAAAGATCTCGGATTATATTCTCACGAGTATCAAGGACACATTACTATCATTCGATAGTAATCAAATTTTATTTTGCTACAACTAAAGTCTTTGTTTCAACTACACCGTCGCGTGTAAGTGCAATTTTGTATGAACCAGCTGAAAGAGCTTGTTCGATGGTTACTTTATTGCCAGAAACAAAATTGCCTTTGCTTAATTCTCTTGAAACAATTTTCTTTCCTGCCATATCGAAAATGTCCACCGACATCTTGCTAGTTTCAGAAGTTACATTGCTGAACTGAATATGGATCAATTGATCTCTAACAGGATTAGGGAAAACCGCCCATGTGTTTTCTACACTAGTGTTCGTAGCAACAGACAAAACAGTTTCAGTTGCGTTATCTTCACATGTGCCATCATTGAAAGTTGCTGATGGATTGTAGTTTGATGCTTGTGCATTTGTGCAACCAAATGTTTGCGCATTCTCTGTTGAGAATTTCAAATCGAGGGCTTTCCAAACCTCATTTTGTCCTTCCCATCCTTGTAAATTAAGTGTTCCATTCGCAGCACCAGTTGTGGTAAACTGTGCAAGCAATACTAGACCAGCATTTGATGGAGAACATTTCTCGTCTTGAGGTAGCAAGAACCAAGCGCCATTGCTTACAAGAATTTCCCCGCCATCATTGAAAGATGAAAAATCAACACCAATATCCCAAACAGTATTGTTTGTTGCGTCTTCATAGCCAAGGGTGATGAATGAATCATATTGCACATTTGGATCTACTGCAACTAAATTTGGGTGAATAGAATTACTACCGTAGGACGCTAGCGCATTCTGATAAAAAGGAGCTGTAGATTCAATGATGATTGGATGTTGAGTATCACCCCAAACAGCGTGAATTGACTGCCCTTCCTCCACTTGAGCGTAAACGCGATATGTGTTTCCTGGAACCGCACCTTGGTTGTTGACTTTTTGTACAATCAACTGCGGAGTAGCTGCAAATAACTGAGCTGCAGCGGCCATTGTAAGGCCTGTTATTAAAAGCGATTTCATTATAAGGTCAATTTTGGTTTAGGCGTGGAATTCCACTTTGGTTAGCACAAGTATAGCAAAAAAGTCGTTTCTCAAGGTCGAAAGGCCGGATTATTAACAAACTCTGTATCGGTCAAGGTCAAGAGAAAAGCAACGACTGCTTCCATCTCCTGCTGGGTCATTCTGCCCTTGGGCAATCCAGCTATGTTGGGATCCAAATTGGTGGCGTAACGAAATCCTGTATTGTAATGCTCAACACATTCCAATAATGTACTAAAACGGCCATCATGCATATAAGGTGCCGTCAACTCGACGTTACGTAAACTTGGCGTTTTAAATTTGCCACGATCACTTTCAAGAAGTGTAATGGCATATCGACCATCATCGAATGGAATTGAATCTAAACCCGTATTACGATATGCAAAATCAGAAAAAGTGGAGCCTAAAACATGACAATGATTGCAATCTCCTTTTGTCATGTCCGTAAAAACCTCTAATCCTTGAATCTCTAATGGTGTCAAGCTCTCTTGGCCCGCTGCATAGCGATCGTACTTCGAATTCGCACTGATCATTGTTCTTTCAAACTGGGCCACCGCCTTCATCAATTTTGGAATAGTAATTTCATCCTCTCCAAAAGCTGCTTTAAATAATGCAGGATATTCAGAGTGCTCTTTTAGTTCAACAAGAACATTCTCCAAGGTCTCATGCATCTCCACAGGGTTCGTGATCGGACCGATTACTTGGCTTTCCAAATCTGAGGCTCCACCATCCCACAAGAAACCAGGCTGCCATCCCAAATTCACAATAGGCATCGAATTTCTTCTAGTGGGCATTCCATCTATGCCGATTGAGAACTGTAAAATACTAGCAAATGAAAAGTTGGCAGAATGACAGGATGCACAAGACTGTGTATTATCTCCTGAAAGAATTGGATCGTAAAAAAGCTTTTTACCCAATGCTACTCCCTCCACTGTCATTGGATTATTGGCAGGAATATTCATTGGAGGCATATTTGGCGGAATCACCAAATTATATGGTGTTGGGCCAGAGGTCACAACATCTTCGATTGCATCCTCATCCTTTTTACATGAAAATAGAATGATCGCAAAAATTGTAGAGAGGATTATACTTCTTTTCATGACTTATGGAATGTTGACACTAAATGCAGTGCCGAAATTCGCAAACATCTGTTGCAACCACTCAGCATCATTCACTGAAATGCTCTGATGATAATTGTTTCCGTCGAACTGAATCACATAGGGACTTCTATAGAGATCGTTCAGATTGAATACAACATCCATATTCTTTGATCCGCTCTCAATGTGCAAATCAATCGGAATCTCAATCATTTTGTATGCATTGTCCTTTGCATAGTGATATGACATTCCAGAAGTATTTCCATCAGCATCGATAAACTGACCTTCATGTTTGAAAAAAACATAGCCAGTATCCCACGTCCACAACATTCCATAAATCGGATCGAGGTCACCCTCTTGCGCACCAGTATGATTGTGCACCTCATCTACTCCAATATAAAATCGCAGTTTGGTATAATGACCCTTGGCTACCGTATTAGAAATAATATTATCAGCTGGTATGAATGCATCGATCAAGGTATGATCGTTCAATTTAACTTCGTTATTGGACTCATCGATGAGAGTTGCATAACTGAAATAATAGCGCAATAAATCCACAGAATAACTCTCCCCTGCAGGATTGGTGTAGTTCAAAACACCAATAGAGATCGGCTGTCCATCAATCTGATTTTTCACCTCAAGTCTTACCGTAGGAAGTTCTTCTGGTGTGGTCAAATCAGATTGCTCTTCATCTTTTTTACAAGAAACAATTGCAATAAAACAAATAGCTAGGAGGTAGAGGCTCTTATTCATGTAACAAATATAACCTATTCCGTAATTAAACATCGTTGAAAAGCCTTAGAAACTGGATCCCTAAAAGTAGTCGGAATTACCTAAATTGCGGCGTCAATTAGAAACCATGAATAATCTACATAATTATGCGCTAGGCCAGTGGGTTGCGGGCGCTGAACAAGGTAAAGCTCTTTATGATGCCGTAACTGGAGAAACCATTACCTACGCAAGTAGCGCCGGTCTCGACTTTGGTGACATGCTCAACTATGCGCGTCAAAAAGGCGGAAGCGCTCTAAGAAAAATGACTTTTCACGAAAGAGGTAGAATGCTCAAAGCGCTTGCTCTCTATTTGACAGAAAAAAAAGCTGCCTACTACGAACTGAGTTACCGAACAGGCGCTACAAAAATTGATAGCTGGATTGATATTGATGGCGGTATTGGAAACCTATTCGCCTATGCCAGTTTGAGAAGACAATTCCCAAACGAAACATATTACGTCGATGGAGATCTAGCCAAACTTTCAAAAGAAGGCACTTTTATCGGCCACCACATCATGGTGCCGAAAGAAGGTGTTGCAATTCACATCAATGCATTCAACTTCCCTATTTGGGGAATGTTGGAAAAAATAGCTGTCAATTTGCTCGCAGGAGTTCCTGCTGTCGTTAAGCCAGCGACGATTACAGCCTATCTTACAGAAGCTGTAACCAAAGACATCATTGCGTCTGGAATTCTCCCAGAAGGTGCTCTGCAGCTAGTTTGCGGCAGCGCAGAAGGTATCCTTGATCACATTACTTCTCAAGATATCGTCACATTTACGGGAAGCGCATCAACAGGCAGAATGCTCAAGCGACATCCACGCATCGTAGATGAAGCAGTTCCATTCAATATGGAAGCTGATTCTCTAAATGCTTGTGTACTCGGTGAGGATGCCGCTCCTGGCACCCCAGAGTTTGATGCTTTTATCAAAGAAGTTAGAAAAGAAGTGACTGTAAAATGTGGTCAAAAATGTACTGCAATTCGCCGTGTGATTGTTCCAGAAAAATATCTTGAAGACGTACAAATCGCATTAGGACAAGCTTTCAGCAAGACTCCAGTTGGAGACCCTAGAAATGAAAGTGTGCGCATGGGAGCTCTAGCTGGTATTTCACAAAGAAATGATGTCCTTGAAAAATTAGCTCTTCTCACAAAAGATTCCGAAATCGTTTACGGAAGTGCATCTCATGTTGACCTCGTGCAAGGCGACGCTTCGAAAGGAGCATTCATCTCTCCTATTCTTCTTTTAAATAAAGACCCATTCAATAAAACTGCAACCCACGAAGTAGAGGCCTTCGGACCTATCACTACTTTGATGCCTTATCAAAAATTGGAAGATGCAATACAACTCACCAAAATGGGCAAGGGTTCATTGGTTTGCAGCATCGCAACTTACGATCAAAAAACAGCTCGCGACTTCACATTGGGAGCGGCATCTCACCACGGACGTATTCTTATTCTGAATAGAGAAAGCGCTAAGGAAAGCACGGGGCATGGTTCTCCGATGCCAATGCTAGTGCATGGCGGACCAGGCCGTGCAGGCGGTGGAGAAGAAATGGGCGGAAAGCGTGGCGTAATGCACTACTTACAGCGCACTGCTATTCAAGGCTCGCCTACTTTTCTTACTACTGTTACAAACGTTTTCCAACAAGGTGCTGCACAGCCTGAAGCTAATCCACATCTCTTCCGTCAACACTTTGAAGATCTTGTGGTCGGACATACAGTGTTTACGCACAAGCATACTGTAACTGATGCAGACATTGTAAACTTTGCAAATGTGAGCGGAGATAATTTCTACGCACACATGGATGCTACTTCTTTGGAAGGTACTATTTTCGAAAGACGTGTGGCTCACGGATACTTTGTTCTTTCAAAAGCTGCTGGATTATTCGTTGATCCGAAAAAAGGTCCAGTACTTCTAAACTATGGTTTAGAAGAAGCTCGCTTCACCAAACCTGTTTACCCAGGAATGACTATTGGTGTGAAGTTTACAGTGAAAGAAAAAGTTGATCAAGAAAAGAAAAATGAGGAAGACATCGCCAAGGGAATTGTAAAATTCTTAGTGGATGTGTACGATGAAACTGGCGAAACTGTAGCACTTGCAACCATTCTTACCATGGTAAAAAAGAGGAACCAAGAATGATAAAACATCTTTCGATTCTACTTCTTTTATTCTGTATTGGATTCAGCAAAGCGGCTTGGAGTCAAATAGATCCTGATTCTGTTTTCAATAGAAATATTCTTATACAGGATATCTATTCATTGAAAAAAACCATCTTGGATTCGCATCCGAATCCTTATGCATTTTGTACCAAAGAAGAATTCACAAAAGCATTTGGCAGAGCAGCAGAAAAGATAGATCGAAATATGCCATTGAAAGAATATGTACGTATCGTACAACAAGCAATGGCTGTGATGAAAGATTCGCACTCAGGTATTGAATACAGTCATTTACAAAAGATGCAAATCAATAACGGGTTCGGATTTATTCCCGTGAGAATGCATAGCGCAAACGGTCAACTCTATGTGGAGATGGACCGCGACTCCATTATGCCAAAAGGTGCACGTGTTGTTTGTATCGATAACATCGAAGCAATTAGGCTTTATCAAGAAAGCGTTTATTACGCGCACATCGAAGGCAATGCAATAACAGGTCAACGCAGAATTTCAGACGCAATTTTTCCCTTCGTCGTGGAATTGTATCATGATCTACCAGATACAGTAAAGATTGATGTGGAGCCATTCGGCACAGACACCATTATCACATTTGCATATCCCCTATTTAATAAAGAATCTTGGGCTAAAAGACAAAAGTACTTAGCTGAAACAGACTTCCAAAGAACGGTCGGACTCGATTTCTACAGACATGATTCATTAGCTGTTTTGCGCGTTGGTACGTTTAGTCCAAGTAACGGCAAGCGCTACCGTGATTTCATTGAGGGAGCATTCAAGGAAATAAAAAAACGCAATGTACAATATGTTGCTATTGATATTCGAGGCAACGGTGGTGGGCAAAGTACGAATGTAGAATATCTATATTCTTTCTTGGATTTAAAAGGGTATAACACTCCGGACAACATCATTGGAAAAGCAAGTACACTTTCAAAAAGCAGAAATAAACTTGCGGGAAATAAAACCGCACTTTGGTTGATGAATATCTTCAACAAAAAAAATGAAGATGTAATGGGCTTTGTTAAACTGAGTCGCTTAGAAAACGGCTTGATGGATACCGTCTATTTTTCACAACCACGCGTGCAAGACACCTCCGTGGTCTATACGGGACAGTGCGCGCTCTTCATCAACGGTCTCACTGCTTCAGCTGGGGTGGATTTTACAAATGCTTTTTTATCGAAAAAAAGAGGCGAAGTCCTCGGAGAGCCATGTCTTGGACCAAAAACTGGAACGTTTGGAAACCCTGCATTATATACGCTTCCAAACACTAAACTACGACTAACGATTAGTACGATCCGGTATAATTACGATGATACTTTTCAATACGAGCCAAATCCTCTCAAGCCTACTATTGACATTCCGCTTAGACAAGAAGACTTAGCGAAAGGTATCGATCCTTGTGTGAATTATGTCATTTATGAATTACTTAAAAAGTAATGAAACATCTGTTAATACTCCTATTTCTATCCTCTATTGGATGGAATGCAATTGGTCAAGAAAATGCTTCTTCGGAAGCATTAAAATTGCTGAATACTAAAAACATTTCTGCAGATTCTTTAAACAATCTAACCGAACGAATGCTCGGTTTAGGAAATCCGTACGCGGTCATTTTTTTAGTGAGCGATTCAACGAATACGAGCGTTCTCCAAGCTAAAATGATGATTGATGGAGCCTCGTACTCTAATGAAAATATTACATCACTTTTAGCCAATTGGTCGCAATGGGAAAGTGAGCTTAAAAAAATTAAGAAACCAAAGCTCAAGGCAGCTGCCATAGACTCGTTGTATGAATTAAACGTTTCGACCTTTGATGAATATGTGGCGAAAGGCAGGGCGCTTCAAGGTATTCAGCGATTCTTGAAGAAAAGTCAACTCCAAGATTTTTATCAATCAAAAATCTCCTCACTTGAAGACTCATTCGAAAAATTTGTTTGGATAAATGAATCCATTGTTGCTGCAAGTAAAACCAAAAACAAGAAATGGTCTTTTGAACTTACTACGCTTAGATCGCAAGAAGAGGCTAGTTATGCGGCCAATAGAGATTTATTCATTTCAGATCTTGTTAAGGCAATTATAACTCAAGCACAATCAACTCCCGTTGCTCCAGAAAAACCGATTGAAAAACCAAACAACCATATTTGGTGGATGCTGATTATTGGACTTGCCGTGGTATGCATTACGCTGCTCGTACTCTATTTTGTATCTCAAAATAAATGGAAGAAAAAAACACATTTATTGCAAGAAAAAGTAATTGGCTCTCAAAATGAGTTGACAGAACAAATTCAGTCGCTTCAATTGCTTCATGACCAATCTGCTTCTGCACTGCAAATGATGAAGTCAGAGATTCATCAACGAGAAGTTCAACTTGGACAGCTCAAAAAAGATCATGTTTTAAAGGAGCAAATGGTGAGTGAAGAATTATCGAAGCTTCAAAATGAAGCACGCCAGTTGGTGGATGAACTATCAAAGGAATCGAGTGTCCAGAAATGGATGGAACTACAAAATGTGATATCGAGAAAAATCAATCAGATTAAGGAACTTCTATAAAACCATAAGCCCCGCTCGTTGCGGGGCCTCGTGGCTCTTGATTACTTAAATAACTAATGATCGCTTTGAGGTTTGTTTAACTCTCCTCAACTCTGAAGTGAAATATCCCTACTTCCTTCATTTCAAAAATAGGAATACTCATTCTCGGGTTAGTACATTTCGTGCTCTCAGAAAACGCACTTAAAACCTTTATTACGCTTTTCATACCAAGCACATCCTGATCTTTTGAATTTGGGTCAGTATTTCGAAGGTTGAAACCACTCAATTTTTACGTTAACACGCCCTGTATTTATGAAATCAGGTCAGTTTGTTTAGCATTTAATATAAAAGATCATACAACCTTTTAGGGAAAACTTATGTTTACTATGTATAAAAGAGCAAACACATCAAACCACCATACATGAGAATTATATTAACCCTCGCACTCTATTGCCTCGCATTCACGACCTTCGGTCAAAGCTTGCCGGGCTGCACAGACCCCGCAGCATCTAACTATAATGCGGAAGCCACCATCGACGATGGAAATTGTTGCTACCTAAATTCCGGAACTATCACTTCAAATAATTTCGGTTACATCTCCTTCACGAATTACAGCACTTGGGTAAACGAATACATTTCACTTCCGACTACTGCTCCAATTTGCCTGTCAGAAGGTTGCTATGAAGTAATTGCAACCAATGATTCAGAAACGACGATGTCGATTTCTGTGCAAATGCAAAATGGACAAACGCTTGATTTCACTGTTGAACCTTATTCTGTAATTGCAGAGACCTTCGGTGTCGGTGAAATCATTTTTGGTTGTTCGGATTTTAATGCATGTAACTTTAATCCAAACGCTACTTGTAATGATTCTAGCTGCGATTACTCATGCTATGGTTGCACGAACCCAAGCTCTATCAACTTTGACGAGGGCGCTACCGTTGACGATGGTACATGTTGTTCGGACAATTTCTTTTGGTACACCATTGATGCAACTGGACCAGTAGTGGTTCAAGCGTCTGATAACTATGCCAGCTATTCTTCTTATGCTGCTTATCCGGAGGATCAAGGGTTATGTCATCCTCTTGAATGTATCTACTTCAATATGTTTAATCCAGAGAATACGACAGTAGAACTTAGTATCACTAACGCAAGTGGTGTGGTAATTTATAGCGGCAGCATTCAGGGAAATGAATCTAGCCTGTTTGCTTACTCTGTTAATGGAATTATTGGCTGTGTTGACCCTGGTGCTTGTAACTTCAATCCAGATGCAACCTGTCCTGACAACTGGAGTTGTAACTACGATTGCCTTGGTTGTACCGATCCTACTGCAATCAATTTCGATTCAGACGCTACCATAGATAATGGTTCTTGCTGCACAGAATCAGAATATGTTTATATCACCGCTTCTCAAGAAGCCACAGTTAATGTATATAGCTACATTAACAATTACTCCAACTATTTCTATATAAACGCGAATGAACCATTTGGATTCTGTCTTGAAGACGGTTGCTATTTAATGGATTTTATGAGCGCTGGCTCTCTTAATGATATTACCATTTCCGTTGACGATTTCTATGGAAATAACCTTTACAGCGCTACTACTTTCAACAATATTTACTACGGTCAATTCTCTAAAAATGCTACTACCGGATGCGCAGATCCTAATGCATGTAATTACGACTCTTCTGTGAATTGTCCTGATTATGCGTCATGCGACTACTCTTGTTTCGGTTGTACCAATGAAGATGCAGTAAACTTCGATCCAGATGCTACTATTGACAATGGTTCTTGCTGCTTTGCACAATACACGATTACAACATCATCTCCTGTCAATTGGGTGCTATATGCAAGTAACTACCAATACGAATCTCAGTATGGTGGCACTGACTATGGAATTATGGATTTCTGTATTGGTGAAGGTTGTTTTAACCTATACATCTATTCTACTCCAGGCTTAGAAGGTACTTATGAAGTAACAGACCAAGATGGAATCCTAATACAGTCTGGTAGCTACGATCCATTTGGACACACACTGGTTGGACTAGAATACAATGTAATTTCTGGCTGTGCTGACCAAGCTGCTTGTAACTATAATCCTTCGGCTAACTGTTTTGACTATTGGCTATGTGAATATGGATGTTATGGATGTAATGACCCCGCTGCATCGAACTATGACGAGACTGCACTTTATAACAATGGATCATGCTGTTACAGTACTTTCTACACGGTTGAGCTTAGCGGCGAAGGTTATTGGTTTGCTTATTCACTCACCGATTACACTGGTTTAGGTTCTACAAATTACACAGCCAATTCAGGTTTCTGTAGTGATGGAGATTGCTTTGGATTTACTGTCTATGGCACTTTCGGATTGCCATTAACCTATACGATCTATAACCCCGACGGCACCATTTTCTTACAAGGTGAAACTGATGAGTATGGCTACGAAAATGAGGCATTCAGCAACTCACAAGTGGTTGGTTGTTCGGATTCAAATGCTTGTAACTATGATCCAGCAGCTACTTGCGGATTATCATATCTCTGCGATTATTCATGTTTAGGTTGCACAGATCCTTCAGCTCCAAACTATGATCCTAGCGCAACGCAAGATGATGGCTCATGCTGCTATAACAACTGGCACACCCTATCATTCAACCAATCTGCTTATTGGAATGCGTTTAATGGTCTAACAGGCGAAGTATTCAGCGGTAACTATCCAACAGACGCAGGATTCTGCATGGATGCGGAATGCTTTATTATACAAGCTTGGAGCTATGATGGGTCACCATTAGAATTCAACATAAATAATCCAGCTGGCGAAACTATACTTTCTGGTATTACAGAAAACTATGGATTGCTCAACACTACAGTTAGCAATGGCGACGAAATATCTGGCTGCACAGATCCTAATGCTTGCAATTTCAACCCTGATGCAACATGCGATGCGGGAGCTTGTGATTACTATTGCGGAGGCTGTACCAATCCAAATGCTATCAACTATAATGAAAACGCACTCTGGGAAGATGGTTCATGCTTCTTCAGCATCGAGCCCCCACAAATGCAACTTGCAGTTGAAGATGTAGAAGCACAAGATGTTTACTATGTAAGAATGGACGTATTAGAAATCGGTAATGGCGCACCATATGTTGTTTCATCCGACTACAACACTGAAATGATGATGATCTCTAACAACGGTCAATACCTCGCTGGTCCATTTGAATGTGGTTCTACAGTAGAATTCACTGTTTCATCAGCAACATATGGTTTGATAGAATACACAGTGACTGATCCTGTAGGTGGTGCTTGTACGATTATTTCTACAGAAGAAATCGAAACCGAACAATCATTCGGTGTATATCCTAATCCATCGAATGGTTTCATCACCATCAGTGGAATTGAAAATGTTACTTATCAAGCACAAATACTCGACATGACCGGCCGCGTTGTTTTCCAACAACAAATCAATGGTCAAACCGCAGGAGTGCAACTTAACATCGAAGCACTAGCAAAAGGATACTACACTCTCCAACTCAGCAATGAGCAAGGGGTAATGTCACAAGCGTTGGTGAAGGAATAACGCCTTCGGCGATTCCGCTTCGCTCATTCGGAATTCGGCTTCGCTGATTCGAAACTCGAAATTCCGCTTCGCTCATTCGAAATTCAAGATAAATAAAAGGGCCGTCCAATCTGGACGGCCCTTTTATATTGGTATTTGAATAATTTTCGAATCTCGAATCTCAAATTCCGAATCCCGAATCTCGAATCCCGAATCTCGAATCCCGAATCCCGAATCCCGAGTCGCCTCAGGCGTTAATTGAACACCACCCCATTAGTTCCCATTCCTACTGTGAACTGATTAAGTAGTTCGCCGGTGCTGGAATATCTTGATATCACAGATGGATCGATGTAATTCGATACACTGCTGATCCAAATTTCGCCGTTGCTTCTCACATCGAGCGAACCAACATTGCCTGACATGAATACGGTGCC
>JAIXWP010000037.1 GCA_027491215.1 Flavobacteriales bacterium
AATTCGAGATTCGGGATTCGATATTCGAGATTCGGGATTCGATATTCGGAATTCGAGATTCAAAACTCAAATTTCTCCTATCCCCAAACTCCTATCCCCAATCCCCAATCCCCAATCCCCTAACTCCAATCCCCCATCTCCAATCTCCAATCTCCAAACCCCAAACCCCCAACCCCCAACCCCAAACTCCTAACCCAACTCTCTCACTCTCTCACTCCCTAACTCTCTAACTCTTTTAGTTCTCACTAACACGATAGGTTATTTCAGGATATTTATTTAGTTGGGTAATGAGCTCGTTGGTGACGGAAACTTTATTGAAGCTGTTCGAAGGCAGTGTTAGTTCTGTTCCATCAGGGTCTTTTACTTTGAAGCGCACAATTGTTTTTCCGCTTCCATTGGGAAGCACATTGCTTATTGTCTCAACAAATTCATTGGTAATACTGGTCAAATCAATTGAAATGTTTAAGTATCGAGCAAGTTTATCACGGATCTCAAACAATGGTTCAATCTTATTGATTTTAAATTCAAGTGCTTTGTCTGCATCTGCTCCAAAACGCTTGGGCTGTATGCGTCCTGCGAGATAGAGGAAGCTGCCTTTTTGCAAGAGATGTCGGTATTTTAGATAGTCTTCGCCAAATAAAATGAACTCAAAATTATTCTCGTAATCTTCTAGTTTAAACGTTCCAAAAGGTTTGTTACTCGCTCTCGCAATTTTCTCTTGAACATCAATCACCATTCCGGCCAGTTTCAATTCACGATTTTTATTCGCTTCCATATCTTGAAGCAACATCAAGCCTCCGTCACTGCAGAAACTTTTTATTTCGAGACCATAATCGTCCATCGGATGACCACTGATGAACATGCCGACTACTTCTTTTTCTCTCGAAAGTTGAGAAAGTGTATCCCATGGTTCTACGATTGGAGCAAGCGGTTGAGGCATCGCTGCGTCAGCCGTATCACCGAATAGAGAAACTTGTGATGAGTTTTTACTTTCACGATTAGAGTTGGCATATTTCAAAAGTGTTTCGATAAACGTTTCACTTTTTCCATCGGGTGCAAAGTAGGATGCTCTGCTAATTCCAAATGCATCTACCGCTCCTGCGAGCGCTAAGCTTTCTAAAACTTTTTTATTACCAGCTTTTGCATCGATTCGTTCCATGAAA
Source organism: Flavobacteriales bacterium (assembly GCA_027491215.1). Lineage (GTDB taxonomy): Bacteria > Bacteroidota > Bacteroidia > Flavobacteriales_D > Sanyastnellaceae > JAIXWP01. The sequence goes on from JAIXWP010000037.1 coordinate 1,164, forward strand.
TCATAAATCGAATCGTACGTTTTGATTTTTCTTTCTTTTACAATACTCTCTACAGCGTTTTCTCCAACACCCTTTACCGCTGCTAGTCCAAAGCGGATTTCACCTTTTTTATTCACGGTAAATTGTGCTCCTGATTCATTGACATCAGGACCGAGAACAGGGATGTTTTGCAACTTACATTCTTGCATGAAGAATGTCACTTGTTTGATATCGCTCAAGTTGTTGCTCAATACCGAAGCCATATATTCCGCAGGGTAGTGTGCTTTCAGATAAGCTGTCTGATAAGCGACCCAAGCATAACACGTCGAGTGCGATTTGTTGAATGCATAACTCGCGAATGCTTCCCAGTCGGTCCAAATTTTTTCTAGTTTATCAGCCGGATGTCCTTTGCCCATGGCGCCTTCCATGAACTTACCTTTCATTTTATCAAGGACGTCTTTTTGCTTTTTACCCATCGCTTTACGCAGTACGTCGGCCTCTCCTTTGGTGAATCCTGCGAGCTTTTGCGACAGCAACATTACCTGCTCTTGGTATACGGTAATACCGTAGGTTTCTTTCAGATATTCTTCCATATCTGGAAGGTCATATGTGATAGGCTCGGTTCCGTGTTTACGACGAATGAAGCTTGGGATATATTCGAGTGGTCCTGGGCGATATAATGCGTTCATCGCAATGAGGTCATCAAACACGGTTGGTTTAAGTTCCTTCATGTACTTGCGCATTCCGTCACTTTCGTATTGGAAGATCGCTACTGTTTCGCCGCGTTGGAATAATTGGAATGTCTTTTCGTCATCTACAGGAATAGCTTCAATGTCGATGTCAATTCCGTGCGCTTCTTTTACCATGCGCAACGTGTGTTTGATGAGCGTGAGCGTTTTCAATCCCAAGAAGTCCATCTTGAGCAGACCGGCGCTTTCTACGACACTGTTATCAAACTGTGTGCACCACATGTCGCTGTCCTTTGCCGTTGCAACAGGAACGAATTTCGTGATGTCATCAGGAGTAATGATGACACCACATGCGTGAATCCCGGTATTTCGAACGGAGCCTTCGAGGATGTTGGCCATTTTCAAGACCTTTCCTTCGAGTGTTGAGCTCTTATATATTTCTCTCAATTGCTTCGCGTTTCCGAGATCGTCGCCGCTTAGTTTTTGTGAGAGTTCTTTGTCTTCTAATCCAAATATTTTTTCGAGATCTTCATCGGGCACCAATTTCGCGATGCGATCTGCATCGGGCAGTGGGAGCTCGAATACGCGACTGGCGTCGCGGATGGAAGACTTCGCTGCCATGGTGCCGTAAGTAATAATCTGCGCCACCATGTTGTTGCCATACTTATTTCGAACGTAGTCGATCACTTTTTCGCGGCCTTCATCATCGAAGTCGATATCGATATCGGGGAGGGACACACGCTCAGGATTCAAGAAACGCTCAAAGAGGAGATTGTATCTAATCGGATCTACATTTGTAATTCCGATGCAGTATGCAACTGCGCTACCAGCAGCAGATCCACGACCGGGACCTACAGACACTCCCATGCTGCGCGCTTGAGCACAGAAGTCTTGTACAATCAAGAAATAACCAGGATAACCAGAGTTCTCGATGGTCTTTAGCTCGAAGTCAAGACGTTCACGAATTTCATCCGTGATCTCCGTATATCTTCTTTTAGCGCCTTCATAGGTGAGGTGTTTCAAGAAAGCATTCTCACCACGTTTTCCGCCATCTTCTTTGTCTTGTGCATCCTGAAACTCTTCGGGTATATCGAACTTAGGCAGAAGTACTTCTCTTGCCAGCTTATAGCTTTCGCATTTCCCTTCAATCTCTAACGTAGTTGCAATAGCTTCTGGAAGATCTTCGAAGAGCTTATACATTTCGTCATTGCTCTTGATGTAGAATTCATTGTTGGGAAAACCAAAACGAAATTCTCTTCCGCGCTTGCCAATGTATTTTGATGGCTTTGATACATACTCGCCTTCCTTTACGCAGATAAGCGCATCCTGCGCTTCTGCTTGTTCGCGTTCTGTATAGTAACAGCTATTTGCTGCAAAATATTTGACATTGTATTTTTGACAAAACCGAATGAGCACTCGGTTTACGTAATCTTCTTCTTCAAGTCCGTGTCTATTAAGTTCGGCATAGAAATCTTCACCGAATTGTTCTTTCCACCAAACGAAAAGTTCTTCTGCTTTCTCTTCTCCGAGATTGAGAATCGTCCATGGAATTTCTCCGTAGATACCGCCTGTAGTGGCGATAAGGTTTCCTTTGTATTCTGCTAAAAGATCACGGTCGATGCGGGGTACATAATAGAAACCAGCAGTGTAAGCAATAGACGATAGTTTAGCGAGATTGTGATAACCTGCTTTGTTTTTTGCTAGCAATACAATTTGAAATCCGTCGTCTTTATTACTCTTATCCGTATGGTCTTTGCAAATGTTGAATTCACATCCAACGATAGGCTTTATTTCATTTTTCAGAGCTTCGCTAACGAATTGAAAGGCCGCCATCATATTTCCGTGGTCGGTAATCGCTACTGCAGGCGAACCTTGGGCTTTCGCTTTTTTGATGAGTCCTTTGATCTCAATCGTTGATTGAAGAACAGAGTACTGCGAGTGCACGTGTAGGTGAACGAAGTTTCTTTCAGTAGAAGTGTCTACCGCAGCGCTTTCTGTTGGAGTGATGATAGGTGCTGCAACGTCTTCTTTTTTCTGTTCAAAATTGCTTTTCTCTAATTTCGGGGCCTCGTAAACAACGGTGCTAGGATTAGGAACTTCTTTGAGTCGAATAACATTATTTTGTATCAATCCAAAGAAACACTTTGCTGTTGCATCAACGTCGAATGCCGCGTCGTGAGCCTCATCGAATGCTACACCAAATAATTTGGTGTGCAGTTCTGTCAATGTTGGCCATTTGAATTTTCCACCCTTACCGCCTGGAATAGCACAATATTCGGTGGCTAGATCTTTTGTATCAAGTGATAGTTTGCTGGTCAATACTTGGTCGCCGAATCCTTTGCGGAAATATTCGGCACCCATGATATTAATATTAAATTCGATGTTGTGACCAGAGAGATAAGTTGCTCTATCAACGTCTGCAAAGAAGATGTCGAGTACTTCTTTGAGATCATGCCCTTCGCGCATTGCGCGATCTGTAGAAATGCCGTGCACTTTCTCCGCATTGAAAGGAATAGAGTATCCTTCCGGCTTGATGATATAGTTGCCACGGTTGACAAGTTTGCCGTCTAAATCGTGGAGCTGCCATGCGAGTTGCACACAGCGGGGCCAGTTATTAGAATCGGTAATAGGGGCACTCCAACTACCAGGTAAACCGGTAGTTTCGGTATCAAATATTAGGAACATGATTAAGCAATTGCGTCTCCTACAAAAATACAGCAATCACCTTGAAATCTTGGCTGCTAGTTAATAACAAGTGCTCAGAATTTGTTAGATGAGTTAAAGTGATAATTTCCATACATTTGAATCGCTTCAATCCAAGTATTCATGAAGATCTCATTTGTATTAATTGGTTTTTTTTCAAGTTTGATTTCGTTTGCTCAGCAGAACACTCTTGCAGCTGGAGCGAATGCATCTAGTGTAGAGGGGAGTATTTCATACTCTATCGGTCAAATAGATTTTTCCAACGTTTCAAGTTCGAGCGGTTCGGTAAATCAAGGTGTTCAGCAGCCTTTTGAGTTTTTTGTGTCATCTGTTTTGGAGTATGGAAATGAAAATTCTTTTTCAATTTTCCCTAATCCTACCAATGAAATATTGAATATCTCCCAATCTTTTTTTTCTGAAAAAATTGAAATGAGACTTCTCGATATGTCTGGAAGAATAGTCCTATCGGATCAGTTGAATGCTCCGCAGCATCAGATCGATTTGAGAATATTATCTCAAGGAGTTTATAACCTCACACTAATCAAAAACAATCAGATTCTCACTTCTTTCAAAGTGATTAAATATTAATAATATGAAAAGAATAACGGCTCTCTTATTTCTTGTTTTCGTTGTTGCTTCGGCATTAGCGCAAGCACCAAATCGAATGAGTTTTCAAGCAGTTGCTAGAGACGCTTCTAACGAACTTATTGTAAACAATACTATAAGTGCTCGTGTCAGCATTCTTCAAGGAAGTGCTACGGGAATCATTGTTTTTCAAGAAGAGCATTCTCCTCAAACGAATGCAAATGGACTTTTCACTATTCAAATTGGTGGTGGAACTTTGGTTGCGGGATCATTTGAAAATATTGACTGGTCAACTGGTGTTTATTTTATCAAGTCGGAAGTTGATCCTAATGGAGGAACCAATTATTCAATTACATCCACGACGCAATTTCTGAGCGTGCCTTATGCACTTTACGCAGAAACAAGTGGTGGTGGTTCCGAAGGTCCACAAGGTCCGGCCGGTCCTCAGGGCCCTGCAGGTCCACAAGGGCCCGCTGGAGCTAATGGTACAAATGGAATCAATGGAACACAAGGTCCACAGGGTCCACAAGGCCCGCAAGGTCCAGCAGGAACTTTTCAATCGGGAGATAATCCTGGTGATATGTTGTATTGGGATGGATCAGCTTGGGTGGAAATTCCGGCTGGAGCAACAGGTACCACTTTGACAATGTGTGATGGAGTACCTACGTGGGGGCCTTGTCCAGAGCCACCACTAGAAGTTGGGATGGCTTACCAAGGTGGAGTGATTATTTATCTTGATGGAAATGGTGGTGGTTTAATTGCTGCAACGTCTGATGCGAGTATCGGAACTTTGTGGGGATGTGAAGGGACCAATATTAATGGAACTTCAATAACAGTTGGAGGTGGATTAACAAGCACCGAGGCTATTTACGTGGGTTGTGCAACGGCTAATACAGCTGCGAAAATCTGTTATGATTTAACGTTTAATGGTTATTCTGATTGGTATCTTCCAACTCGTGATGAATTACTATTGGTGGCGCAAAATGCGGCAGCAGTTGGCTCATTTACCAGTGGTACTTTTTGGACCAGTACTCAAGCTTCTAACACTACAGCTTGGACAGTGAATGCAGCTACTGGAACGTCTAGTTCTGCATTTAAGAATAGCAATACCATTCGTGTTAGACCTATTCGTTCGATCAATTAAAAATTAAATTTCTCCTTTCTCATACATCTCTACGATGTGGTCGCTCCAGTAGATAGAGCGGCGAGCCCATTCGATTTTCAATGCCAATTTTTCCTCTTCGGAAAGTTGCCATTGAATATCGGAGTTGCGCATTTTATGTGCAAGATGTTGCATGATTACAGCGGATGCAACAGATACATTCAAACTCTCTGTGAATCCATACATTGGAATCACCACGTTTGCATCAGCCATTTCTTTCATCGTATCGCTAACACCCGTGATTTCAGTTCCCATCACGATGGCTGTCTTTTCTGTGATATCAAGTTCAGTGAGTGGAATGGCATTTTCGTGAAGTGCTGTTGCAACAATGCGATATCCTTTTTTCTTGAGATCTTCTACACATGCCGCTGTATTGTTTTTATGATCATTGTATTGATGCAATGTCAACCAATCATAGGCTCCACGCGCGATGCGGCGATGTAGGTTAAAACTATTTCTATTTTCTATCGCATACAAATCTTGTATTCCCCAACTCTCCATGCTACGAACGATTGCTGATGAATTATGCGTTTGATACACGTCTTCCATCACCAAAGTGAGATGGCGAGTTCTGTGATTGACGACAGAATCAAATAATGCGCGCTTGCGCTCTGTGAGATGCTCGCAGAGAATTTTATAAAGAGCCTCAGACATGATTATATTTTATAGGTCACTCCAATGCGTGCTCCGATGTAGTTGAGATATATCCCAGAGTAAAACTGCTCAAGAGTGCTGTTGTTTACGCTAAGGCTCGACGAAAAACGATCGTAAGTATGTGCGAATAGAAGGTATGATTCAAGACGATTGGAGATTTGAATACTTGCTCCAACACCATCCATAAAGGTGAATGTGCCAAGGCTTCCTTCGTAGTAAGACATCCCCACTGCAGCCATTACTATTGGGCTAATTTTGGATTGAGGCAAAACACGATATCTTACATCTAAAGTAAATGGAAGAGAATAGCTGAAATTTTGATCATCGAAGTCTGAAATTCCTTGGTGTCCGCTGAATCCCATTCCTATTCCGGCAAATAACATGTTCTTAAATCCCACACCATTTGCTGTATAAAATCCAGCATAGGTATCACTGTTAGGTATTACACCTGTCAGGTCTTCGAACTTATATCCATTCACTTTTCCAGCACCTAGTCCAAATGCGAATTCGTTGAATGTTTGGAAGTAGAAATCTTTCAATTCAGATTTTACTTTTTTATCCGCTATTGGAGCAATTGTTTTTTCAATACTGGTAGCCTTGCTTGCATCCATAATAATATTATCGATGTCTGAATATGGGATTTCAATCACATTGTTTCCAACGATTTTAATTTTCACGAAAGCACCAGGTTTTAATTCTTGAATCTCTCCAGAAATAGCGTCGCCATTTTTGAGAATAATCTTGGAAATGATAGGAGTTTGGGCGAAGATATTCAGGCAAATAAAAATTGCAAACAGAGTAGTAATAAGGCCCTTCATTCGAATTAATTTTTTTGCAAAAGTAGTACATAAAAAAAAGGCCGTTCTTAAGAACGGCCTTCAATTCTTTTTCTGGAAAAGATTACTTCACTTTAGTCTGAAGTTCAGCACCAGCCTTGAAACGTACAACGTTCTTAGCTTTGATAGTGATTTCTTTACCAGTTTGTGGGTTACGACCTTTACGAGCGGCACGCTTAGTAACGCTGAAAGAACCGAAACCTACTAGAGCTACACGGTCACCCTTCTTAAGAGCCTTTGTAGTAGCTTCGATGAATCCGTCAAGGGCTTTTTTAGAATCTGCCTTAGAGATTTTTGCGCTTGAAGCAATAGCTTCAATCAATTCTGCTTTGTTCATTGTTTTTGTTGATTTTTAGGGTTAAACATTCAAGCTAATCGCTTGTGCGAAGCCAAATGTAGAAGACTAAACTTCACGAAAGCAAGGCTAGACGCGGAAAAATGATGTTTTTGTTGATAAATGGCTATACTTGTTCATAAAGGTGGCCTGTGGAACTCCCTATTCATAGGGTTTTCAGGGTTTTTTGACCTTGAAACCTCTTCTAAATATACCCGTACAAGCCTACTGCTATATTTGTATAAACACCACCCCCGTATGAAACTGACATTATTTATTGGTCTTTTTTTTAGTTTTTCCAATGCATTCGCCATCACCTGGAACGTAGAAGTAGGAGGCGAAGTAGGAGGAAATCCGCTGCCTTATTATGATCCTCAATTCATGAATATTTATGAGGGAGATATTGTACAATGGACCATCGTAAGCGGTGAACATAATATAGTATCCACCGGCGGAGCCGCTAGTTTCGGCTCTGGAACGCTGTTTCCGGGACAGTTCTATTCTTTTCAGTTCAATATATCAGGCATCTATACTTATGAATGTACACTGCCTGGGCATGCTGATACACAGTACGGATCCATCTTCGTAATGCCTACGGGAGTGGCGGTTATAGAGAAAGAAGCACCTCTAAATAATATAGTATTATTTCCAAATCCGGTATCTGATATCTTGCAGATAAAGCAAATTCCAAATGAAACGGATATCATGATATGCAATTCAGAAGGAAAAGTGATGGCACATCTAAACGCCATGAACAATGAGGTACAGCAACCCGTTGCGGATTGGCCACAGGGCGTTTACTGGATCGAATTGCGCCACGCGAACATTAGACGCATGGAACGCTTTATCGTTCAGCGTTAGGTCTATTTCCCTTTTCTGAAAACAAAATACAAGACCACACCAATCGGAATGACCATCAACCCGAAGTAAGCTGCAGGATCTTCTGAGATAGCATTCATCGAAATAAACCATGCTACCACTACGCAGAAGATAATAGGTAGAATAGGGTATAGCGGCGTTTTGAAGCCAACTTCTTGGCCTTTCATTTTTCTACGAACAATGAATATTCCGAAGCAAGCAGCTAACAAAAACAACCATTCCGTAATGGTCACATAGGTGTATAGATTTTCAAAGTTTTCCCAAATAAAAATTAAGAAAATAGCCCATACCGATTGAAGTAAAATTGCATTCAGGGGCACACCGAACTTCTCATTTTTCTTTGCAAAAGCTTTGAAGAAAAGTCCTTCTTCTGCCATTTGGTGAATAACACGAGGAGTAGCTAGAATGTAGAGTCCAGCGCATCCGAACACTGAAATTGCAATCAGTGCTGATACCCAAATTCCGCTGTTTGGAATCACTGCTTCAAGGGCATCTGCGGCCAAAGTATTAGAGTTTTGAATCGTGGTAACATCCAACACTTTTAGATAACCCAAATTACACAGCACATAGGTGAGTGTTACTACTGACGTTCCGATGATCATCGCCAAAGGCACATTGCGCTTTGGATTTATCGCGTCACCCGCCACAAAGCTCGCATAGTGCCATCCTGTATAGGACCAGAGTACTCCAACAAAAGCCATAGCATAATTGGGCCCTCCGCTTGCACTCTTTTCGATTACCACAGCACCTGCAGCATCGAGCATTTCGCGTTGTCCGAGAAATAATGCAAGAATCAATAATCCATAGATACCAACGATTTTTAGGACCGTAGAAATATTGGCAAACCATTCACTCGACTTGATACCAAACGTATTGAAGAGCGTGAGCACCACGATAGCCAGGGCTGCCACCACCGGTTTCATTTCATTACTGTAAGGAATAAAATATTGGGCGTAATCCGCAAATACAAGAATCAAAGCAGCAATGGTTCCAGATGATACCACCGTCAATAAACACCATCCATAAAGAAAAGCTGGCAGGGCGCCATAACTTTTATTGAGGTAGGTATAGAGTCCGCCTGACTGAGGAAAGCGAGATCCGAGCTCTGCAAAAACGAGTGCTCCGATAAGAGAGACCACACCGCCGAGAATCCATAGACCGACCATTTCCGTAGGGTCAGAGACAGCTTTAGATATATCAGTTGGTGTTTTAAAAATACCTGATCCGATGGTGCTTCCGATGGCAATCATCGTCAAGGCGAAAAGGGTCAATCCTTTTATTTTTTGGCTCATACGCTTATTTGGCTTTTGCCAAAAGTAAAAACAAATTCGTTGTGCCCTATTTTTGTGAGCATATATGAAGTTGATCCAAAATATTAAGCAAGCCGCAGGTGTGAGAACACTCTTGAAGGAACCAGAAGGAGATCGCCAACGAAAAGGCATGAATTTCCATAGCGCACAGCGTATTGGTATCCTTTATAAAGATGAAGACGAACCTCATTTTAATCAAATTCGTAATTACTGCAAATCGCTAAAAGATAAATATGATATCAAAAGTATCATGGTGATTGGCTACGTGGATCTCGTTTACAAGAAGCTTCCCGTGTGGCAAGCACAAAAATTAGAATATTCGTTTTTTACAAAAGACGATGTCAATTGGCAAATGAAGCCGATTCGACAAGTCGATACTTTTTTACAAGAAGACTTCGATATGCTCATCGACCTTAGCGGAGGAAATGTATTGCCGCTAAATTTTGTTTTGAAACAAAGCAAAGCAAAAATGAAAGTAGGACTGAAGGGAACACGCGCAGAAAGATTCTGCGACTTCCTCATCGAAATGGGCGCAGATCCTGGTTTGGACAAATTTGTAGATCAATTAAATCTGTATTTAAGCAATCCAAAAATAAAATGAATCAACTCAAAGGCTTAGGTGTAGCAATGGTTACGCCTTTCAAAAAAGATCTTACTCCCGACTTACCAGCATTAAAAAAACTGACAGAGCATTTGGTAAATAATGGTGCGGATTACTTAGTAGTAATGGGAACCACCGGAGAATCAGTGACTCTTGATAAAGAAGATAAGAAGGCTGTTTTAGACACAGTCATCAGCGCAAACGCTGGTCGCAAGCCAGTTGTTCTTGGAGTAGGTGGAAACAACACCATGGAACTTTGCAATCAATTGTCACGCCTTGATTCTACAGGATTGACTGCTGTGCTTTCTGTAACACCATACTACAACAAGCCAACACAAAACGGATTGTTTGAGCATTACAAAGCATTGAGCGAGCATTCTAAATTGCCTATCATTCTTTACAACGTTCCTGGACGCACGTCAGTAAACTTGCTTCCAGAAACCGTTTCAAGAATTGCATTTGATTGCAGAAACGTAATTGGAATCAAAGAAGCCAGCGGCAACATGGAGCAAATTATGACCGTTGTAAATAATACTCCAAAAGAGTTTTTGGTTATTTCAGGTGATGACGCATTGACCCTTCCATTAATCAGCGCCGGCGCCGATGGAGTGATCAGCGTAGTAGGAAATGCCTTCCCAAAAGAATTTTCATCCATGGTTCACCTTGCACTCGAAAACAAATTCGACGAAGCACGCACCATCCATTACAAGTTACTAGAGATCATCCAAAACCTTTTCGTAGAAGGAAATCCAGCAGGTATCAAAGAAGTACTATCACATCTCGACATCTGTGAAAATTACATGCGACTACCCTTAGTCCCAGTATCACAAAGCACCAGCGAAAAACTTCGCCGCTTGATGATCGATGAGGAGTTGACGAATTATTTGTAGGGTGGGGTACCCGGGGGATATTTTTTTTGAGTTTCTCCACGGGTTGGGACCACCCCCTTCGACAAGCTCAGGACGGCGCTTCGACTTCGCATGAAATTTAAGCTTCGCTTATTTCATGCTCCGCTCAGGGAACGGGGACGCTCGCAAGAAATGGGAAAAAAGAAAAAAGTTTGTCCACGGCTTTGCACCACCCTTCGACTCCGTTCAAAATTTTCGCGTTGCTTCAATTTTGAACTCCGCTCAGGGAACGAATAG